>JBBSMF010000041.1:0-8160 GCA_038233295.1 Candidatus Limnocylindrales bacterium
AGCACGGAGAAGGGGATGGTGACGATGGCGAAGTCCGCCCGCTCGACCGACCGGCCCGCCTCCGTCCGGACGTGCACGGCCACCCCCTGGGGGTCCTGATCGATGGCGTGGGCCTCCGCGCCCAGCCGGATCTCCTGCTGGAGCGACCCGAAGAACGCGTCAGGCAGCCGGTCCATGCCGCCGGCGATCTCCTGCATGTCCACGTAGGCGCCGCCCAGCTCTTCCCGCAGCACCTCGACCAGCGCGTTGTGCATGTCCGACTCGAGGAAGTTCATGACGGCGAAGTATTCGATGGCACCGCTCGACCAACCGCGGTGACGGAGGTACTCGTACAGCGAGAACTGGTCGTACTCGCGCACGATGTGGTCCCAGGCGGCGTCGCCCTCGCGCTCGACCATCTCGCGCAGCTCCCCGATGGCTTCCTCCCAGAGCTGCTCTGAGGTGCGGCCACGCTCCTTCTCGTCGAGCTGAAAGCCGAGGCGCGAGGGGTCGGCGTTGGCCTCCTGCGCGGTCATCCGAACGCCGCCGACATGCACCAGGCCCTTGGGGTTGCCCATCACGAATGGCCGCATCGGCAGACCGAAGAGCTGACAGTAGCGCAGCGTGAGGTCATGAACGCGCGGGATGCGCATGCCACCAGCCTCGGCGTAGAGTCCCGGCGCGAACGAGCGGAGCGTATGGATCCGCCCGCCGACACGGTTCTGCGCCTCGAGGATCACGACCTCGTGGCCCTGCCGCTTCAGCTCGAAGCCGGCCACCAGCCCGGCCAGACCGGCACCGACGATGACCACGCGCCGCTTCCGGCTCGTAGCGCCCTCCAGCCCCTCGGCGGGTACTGCCAGGGTCTCTGCGGGCACCGGCGGACTGTCCTCGGGCCGTGGCTGAGGCGAGGCGTCGGGCAGGTCCTGGGGCAGCTCCTGGGGCAGCTCCTGGGTCGATTCGGTCGGGCGGTCCGCGGTCATCGCTCATCTCACCTGGGGACATCGGCAGCGCCTGGTGACTCTACCTTGTGCGTCGCTCAGGGGATGCCGCCGCGGCGCATCGCGCTGAGGGCATCGGCTTACCCGCGGTAACGCGGACCGGCCGATCGCAGCTGGTCAAGGCCGACCCATCGACGGCGCGTGCTCCGCTGGCCCGGCAGTGGGTCGATGATCACCAGGCTGCTCGTTAACGGCCCATCGGCCGGCGGCGATCCCGCCCACCAGGCGGCGAACGAGTCGGGTGGGTCGGGGCAGATCGCGCGGAAGGTCTGCTCGCGCAGCCGCATCGTGTGCAGCGCCTCTGCTGACCAGAGCGCGACGACGACGTGCGTCTCGGACCGAAAGCCGCCCGTGATCCCGAGCCGTCCGGCCAGATCAGGGCCGAGGTACGCGCGCTTGCCGTTGTATGCGCCGACGAAAGACTGGACGTCCGGGAACCCGGTGCGGTTCTCAAGGTGCAGCAGAGTGCGCTGCTCGCGATGGATCGCCACGAGGTCGGCGCGGCCGGCGAACTGGTAGTGCTGGTACGGCTCATCGAGGCGCACCTCGTAGCCGAGCCCGCGAAGATGCGCGGCCTCTACCTCGCCCATCGCGGCGTGGACCGGATCCGCGTCTCGGAGGGTGCGGCTGGTGCGCTCTGGCAGCAGCGTGAAGCGCGGCGTCAGCCCGAGGGCCAGCGCAAGCCGCACATAGCCATCGAGTGATGAGATCGCGCCCGCTTCGACGCCGTGGGCGGTCGACATGGAGACGTCTGCGCGCTGCGCCAGATCGATGAGCCGCCAGCCGCGTCGCAGCCGCTCGTCACGGACCTCTCGGCCCAGCGCCACGGCGGCGCGAGCCACGGCGGCCCGAACGCGCGGAGGAGCGGGCTGGACGATCCTGCGTGGGCACATTGCGGAATGAGTGAAGCGGATGGCTCTTATCTCCGCGGTACCGCCTCCTCGACCGCTGCTTGAGCCGCCGGTTTCCGGATAGATAACCAGTAGAGATCAAGGAACGCCCATGAAGGCAAGCTTCGGGGATCTCGGACGGCCTGCCAAAGCGCGCCCGGACGCTGACGCTTCACTCATTCCGCAAAAGAGGGAACGAGACTCCAACTGAGCGGGCTGGCGGTGCGGCGTCGGCGCCGGCGGGCTGACTGGCAGAGAGCGTTCGGGCGTGGGGTCCCGGCGTCGGCGACGGCGGGCTGGTCGGCGCCACGCTCATCGGCGCATCTCCTGTGGGGCTTCGCCTGCCGCGGCTTCGTCGTCCGCGGCTTCGTCACGACCGACTGCGCCGGCCGCGGTGGCTTCGTCTTTCGCCACAGCATGGGCGAAGAGGGCCCGCCTGGGCAGGCCCGTCTCACGCGCCACCTCGCGCGCGGCGGCGGATCGCGACAGGCCCTCACCCGCGAGCGCGGCCACGCGGGCACGTCCTGCCGCCAGACGCTCGAGCGCACGTCCGGGCGGCTCATCGTCCTGAGCCGCGCTCGAGGAGTCAGCCCCGGCCACGACCAGCGTGACCTCGCCCCGCAGCGACTTCCCGGCCACGCGTGCGGCGAGCTCCCCGAGCGTGCCGCGCATGGTCTCCTCATGGAGCTTGGTGAGCTCGCGCGAGACGGCGGCGCGCCGCTCCGCTCCGCAAACGGCTGCCAGGTCGCGCAGCGTGGCCGCCGTTCGATTGGCTGCCTCGAACAGCACCGTGGCTCGGTCGTCAGCCGCGATCCGCGCGAGACGCTCGCGCCGTTCCGCGCCCCGCCGCGGCAGGAACCCCTCGAAACCCCAACGAGCCACCGGCAGGGCACTGGCCGCCAGGGCGGCGAGCACGGCCGACGCGCCCGGGATGGGGATGACCTGACCACCGCGACCGGCCCAGGCGGCCACCAACCCTTCCCCCGGGTCACTGATCAGTGGCGTGCCCGCATCCGTGACCAAGGCCAGGTCCTGACCCGAGCTGAGATGCGCCACCAGCTCCTCCAGGCGCGCTGGCGGGCTGTGCGCATGGTAGGAGACGAGCTTCGTGTCGATGCCATGACGGCTCCACAAGCGGCGCGTCAGGCGCGTGTCCTCGGCCGCCACCAGCGGTACCTGGCGGAGCATGTCCAGCGCGCGCAGCGTCACATCGCCCAGGTTCCCGATGGGCGTCGCAACGATGTAGAGTGTGCCGCCCTGGGTCACTGACGCACGGAGCCGGGACGGCGCCGCGGATAGAGGTAGTCGACTCCGGCCGTACGCGTGCCGAGCTTGGCGATGGGCGGCATCTGACGCTTGAACTCCGAGCCGGCGACCATCCGCTGGACCCGCTGCACGTCGCCCCGCGCGAAGCCCATGGCCGCCAGTTCGACCGTGTCCCGCCGGCGATCGATCATCCAGAAGAGCAGGCGGTCGAGCTGGGCGTAGCTCATGCCCAGCTCCTGCTCGTCGGTCTGGCCGGGCCACAGGTCCGCCGACGGGCGCTTCGCCACGATCGACTCAGGGACGCCCATGGCCGTCGCGACCTGCACTACCTGCGACTTGTAGAGGTCGCCGACGGGCACCAGGGCACTGGCGCTGTCGCCGAACAGCGTCGTGTATCCGATGAGGATCTCCGTCTTGTTGCCGGTACCCACGACCAGGCCACCCCATGTGGCCGAGTGGTCGTACAGGACCGACATGCGCATGCGGGCCATCAGGTTCCCGCGGCGCAGCGCCGAGGCGTCCACTCCTCCCGATCCGTCGAAATAGGCGTCGACCATGCCCGTTATATCGACCAGCTCCGAGGCGCAGCCCAGGCGCCGAACGACCTCCTCTGCGTCTGTCCGCGATCCGTCCGACGAGGTCCGATAGGGCATCAGCACACAGAGCAGCCGTTCCGGACCGATGGCCTCTGCCGCGAGGTACGCCACCAGCGCCGAATCGATGCCGCCCGAGAGACCCAGCACCAGCCGCTCGAAGCCCGCCTGGCGCAACTGCTCGCGGATAAAGCCGCCCACGATGCGCCGCGCGACGTCCGTGTCGATGGCCAGCTCGGGCGGCAGCTCGAAGAGCGCAGCCGAGCCGGTCAAGACTCCTCCTCCGGTGACGGGACATCCCCGGCACGTTCGCTGACGATGCGCTCGAGCTGGCGCAGCACGATCTCCGGGCGCTCATCGCGCAGCAGCGGCACCGCGATCCGTTCCCGCCGCAGCTCCGCCAGATCCAGGTCGACCAGGAACAGCCCTTCGTCGAGGAGGGGCGCCTGGAAGATGGTCGCGCCATCGGGCGAGATCACCTCCGAGCCACCCCAGAAGGTGAAGGACTCCTCCACGCCCACGCGGTTGACGAAGACGACGAAGGAGGTCGTCAGTTGCGCGTACGTGCGCAGCAGGCTGCGCCAGGAGCTGGCCGTTCCCAGACCCGCCTCGTTGATGGCTGCCACGTCACGGCCCGGCGACGACGAGATGTTGATCTGGATGCCTGCTCCACCCAGGGCCAGCAAGGCCGGCGTGGCCAGGTGCCAGAAGTCTTCGCAGACGCTGATCCCGAGGCGCACGCCCAGCGTGCTCTCGGCCGCTCGGAGGACCGTTCCCGCCGCGAAGAACCGCCGCTCATCGAAGAGCGCGTAGTTGGCCAGGAAGACCTTGCGGTGGATGTGGCGGATGGCGCCGCCCTCCAGCAGCGCGGCGGAGATGAACAGCCGGTGATCGTCCGACTCCTCCACGAAGCCCAGCACCACGGATGCCTTGGCAGCCTCCTCGGCGAGAGCGGCAAACCGCGGGTCGTCACGCCGCATGGCCATCTCGGCGTTCAGATCCTGGAGCAGGTAGCCGGTCAGGCTCAACTCAGGAAAGACCACCAGCTCCGCGCCACCCTCGCGCGCCTCGCGGACCAGCGTGCGATGACGCTCAAGATTCTCTTCCAGCAGGCCCAACCGAGGAGCCATCTGGACCAGCGCGATCCGCAGGTTCGACACGACGCCGAGTCTATCGTCTGCTCCGCCCCGGTCGCCCGCCTCAGATGCGACGCTCGTCGGTCGCCCGCCTCAGCTGTGACGCTCGTCGCGCGGCTGTGGGGGATAGGACCCGGCGCCATCGGCCGAGTCCTGGGCGGTCGGTGCGCCCTGCCAGGCCTCCTCCGGATCGGTCGCGCTGGCCGAGCTCTGGCTGCTGGCGGACTCAAGCAACGCGCTGCGACGCTCCAGGGGCACCAGCTCCTCCGCGAAGTGGCAGGCGGCCGCGTGCCCCGGCTTGATGTCGCGAAGCATGGGGTCCTCGGTCGTGCAGCGCTCCGGGTCGCCCAGCTCCCGACGCAACCAGCACCGCGTGTGGAAGCGGCAGCCCGACGGAGGGTCGATCGGCGAGGGCACGTCACCGCGCAGGATGATCCGGCGCCGCTGCCGCTCCACGGCCGGGTCCGCGATGGGCACCGCGCTGACCAGTGCATGGGTGTAGGGATGGAAGGGCTCGCGGTACAGCTCGGCCGCGGGCGAGAGCTCGACGATCCGGCCCAGATACATCACCGCGATGCGATCGCTGATGTGGCGTACCACGGACAGGTCGTGCGCGATGAACAGGTAGGTCAGATCGAACTCCCGCTGGAGGTCGCCCAGGAGGTTGACGATCTGCGCCTGGATGCTCACGTCCAGCGCGGAGACCGGCTCGTCGGCAGCGATGAACTCGGGACGGACGGCGAGCGCCCGCGCGATGCCCGCCCGCTGCCGCTGGCCGCCGCTGAACTCGTGGGGGTAGCGATTGATGGCGTTCTTGGGCAATCCCACTATCTCGATCATGCGGCGCACCTCGGCGCCGGCGTCCCGCCGGCCCTTGATGCCGTGGACCCGCAGCGGCTCCTCGATCATGCTGCCGATCGTCATCCGGGGGTTGAGGCTGGAATAGGGGTCCTGGAAGATCATCTGCATCCGGCGACGCAGCTTCTGCAAGCGGTCGCCCTTGACATGGGTGACATCCTCGCCATCGAAGCGCAGGGTGCCCGCCGTGGGCTCGTGGATGCGCAGGACCGCCCGAGCCAGGGTGGACTTGCCGCAGCCCGATTCACCGACCAGCCCCACGGTCTCGCCGCGCGTGACGGCAAGCGAGACATCGTCGACCGCGCGCACGTCGCCCACGTGACGCTCGATGATCAGGCCGTCGCGGATGGGGAAGTAGACCTTGACGTCACCGATCTCGAGGAGCGCCTCGGCCCCCGCCTCGGGTGCACCCCGGGCCGCCTTCCGTCCCTCGGCCAGCAGCGCCTCTCCCTGGCCCGGTGGATCCGCCCGAGCGGGCGCCGTCACGAGGCGAACCCGGAGGGCACCAGCCGCTCCCCCTCGGCCGGGTAGAAGCAGGCCATCTTGTGACCGGGAGCCGCCTCTGGTGCCTGCTCCAGCGGTGGCATCTCCTGGCGGCAGCGATCCTGGACGTTGAAGCAGCGGTTGGCGAAGGGGCAGCCTCGGATGTCGCGCGAGAGGTCCGGCGGCTGCCCCTCGATGGGCACCAGTTCCACCGGACGCTCCTCGTCAAGCCGCGGGATGGAGCGCAGCAGGCCAACGGTGTAGGGATGCCGGGGCCGGCCGAACAGCTCGCCGGTCTCCGCCTCCTCCACGATGTGGCCTGCGTACATCACCAGGACGCGGCTGCACGTCCCGGCCACCACGCCCAGGTCGTGCGTGATCAGGATGAGGGCCGTTCCCCGCTCCACCACGGCGACTCGCATCAGGTCGAGGATCTGCGCCTGGATGGTCACATCAAGGGCCGTGGTCGGCTCGTCAGCGATGAGCAGCTTGGGGTCGCAGGCGAGGGCCATGGCGATCATCACCCGCTGGCGCATGCCGCCCGAGAACTGGTGGGGATAATCGCGGATCCGGTCGCGGGCCTTGGGGATGCCCACCGTCTCCAGGAGCGCCACGGCACGGTCGACCGCCTCGCGGTGCCTGATCCTGCGGTGCACCTCCAGTACCTCGGTCAGCTGGCGCTCGATGGTCAGCACCGGGTTGAGCGAGCTCATCGGGTCCTGGAAGATCATGGCGATCTCCTCGCCACGGATCCCGCGCATCTCCCGATCGGAGATCCGCGTGAGCTCACGCCCGTCGAACACGATGCTGGTGTCCTCGCCGAGGCGTCCCGCCGGCTTGGGCAGGAGCCGCATCAGCGCCAGCGAGGAAACGCTCTTGCCGCAGCCCGACTCACCGACGATGCCCAGCGTCTCGCCGGCGGCCACGTCGTAGCTGATGCCACGCACGGCCCGCACCGTGCGCTCGCCGCTGCCGAAGGTCACGCGCAGGTCGCGCACACTCAACAGCGCATCGCTGGCCACGGGCTGCGTGGCAGTGACCGCCACGTCCAACCGGGCCCGGGCGCTCACCGGCGAAGCCTCGGGTCCAGCGATTCACGCAAGCCGTCGCCCAGCAGGTTGAAACCGAGCACCGCCAGGACGATGGCGACACCGGGGAACAGGGCGAGGTGTACGGCATCGGTCAGGTAGCGGTAGGTATCGGACAGCATGGCGCCCCATTCTGGCGTGCGCGGGTCGGGCGGCCCGAGACCCAGGAAGCCCAGCGCCGCGGCGTCGATGACGGCCGTGGCCAGGGCCAGCGTGGCCTGCACGATGAGCGGCCCCAAGGCGTTGGGCAACATGTGGCGCATCAGGATGGCCGGTCCACGGACACCCACGGAGCGCGCTGCGATGACGTAGTCGGCGTCGCGCAGGGAGAGCAGGCTGCCACGCAGGATGCGGGCGAAGATCGGGATGTTGACCACAGCGATGGCGATGGCGATCTGTACCACGCCCCGGCCCAGCCAGGAGACGACGGCGATCGCCAGAAGCAGGCCCGGGATCGACAGCATGATGTCCACCGAGCGCATGATCACACCGTCGACGACGCCCCGGAAGTAGCCCGCCAGGGCGCCCAGGGTCGAGCCGATGACGACCCCGATGGTCACCGACAGGACGGCGATGCCCAACGTCAGCCGGCTGCCGAAGACGATCCGGCTGAAGACATCCTGGCCCTGCACGTTGGTACCGAAGTAGTGCACCGGTCCGGGCGGCAGGTAGCTCGCGCGCAGGTCGCCGCGGGTCGGGTCGAAGGGCGCGATGAACGAGGCGAAGACCGCCACGAAGAGGAAGAACCCGATGACGGTGCCCCCGATGATCGCCGCCGGACTGCGCCGCATCCGGCCCAGGGCATCGCGCCAGAGCCCGACGGTGCGTTCCTCGTCGGCCGTGTCGAGGGTTCCGGAGGTCGCGCT
>JBBSMF010000042.1:0-8009 GCA_038233295.1 Candidatus Limnocylindrales bacterium
ACGCGGCGCATGACCTTGCCGCTGCGCGTCTTGGGCAGTTGCGGGACCACTACGATGGCCTCCGGCTTGAGGGCCTTGCCCATCTGCTCCACGACACGCGCTGATACGGCGGCGCGCAGCCCGTCGTCATCCGTCTCCCCGCGGCGCAGCACGCAGAACACGACGATGGCCTCGCCCTTGATCTCGTGAGGGATGCCGATCGCCGCCGCCTCCAGCACGGATGGATGGCTCGTGGCGGCGCTCTCGACCTCGGCCGGCCCGACGCGCTTGCCGGCCACCTTCAGGGTGTCGTCCGAGCGACCTTGGATGAACCAGTAGCCATCCTCGTCGACCATCGCCCAGTCGCCGTGCACCCAGGTCCCGGGGATGCGCCGCCAGTACGTCTCCAGGTAGCGCTCCGAGTCGCCCCAGAAGCCGCGCGTCATGCCTGGCAGCGGCTGGCGGATGACCAGCTCACCGACCTCACCGCGTACGCTCGAGCCGTCGGGAGCGATGACGTCGGCCGCCGTGCCCACGCTAGGCCCGCCGAAGGAGGCCGGCTTGATGGGCGTCAGCGGGTTGCAGCTGACGATGCCGCCCGAGACCTCCGTCCCGCCGCTGTAGTTGATGACCGGGCAGCGACCCTCGCCGGCCTCCCGGTAGAACCACCACCATGCGTCCGGGTTCCAGGGCTCGCCGGTGGAGCCCAGCACGCGCAGTGAGCTGCGGTCGTGGCCGTGGACCGGGTCAGTGCCGTGGGCCATGAGGGCGCGGATGACCGTCGGAGAGAGGCCCAGGTGGGTCACCCTGTGGCGGGCGACGATGTCCCACAGACGGTCTGGGCCGGGATGGTCGGGCGTGCCCTCGTAGATGACCAGCTGAGCGCCGAGCAGCAGCGCGCCGGAGATGGCCCAGGGGCCCATCATCCAGCCCAGGTCCGTGAACCAGAAGAGCACGTCGCCGGGCCGCAGGTCGAAGCCGTGCGCCAGGTCCTGCGCGCCCTTGATGGGGAACCCGCCGTGGACGTGGACGGCGCCCTTCGGCCGGCCGGTGGTCCCCGAGGTGTAGATGATCATGTAGGGCGACTCGGGATCGGTCTCGGGCGCGTCCGTCAGCGGGGACACCGACGGATCGGCCATGGCCTCGTCCCACCAGCGGTCCCGACCGTCGACCCACGGCACCGACTCCGACGCACGGTCACCGAGCCTGCGGACGACCAGCACACGCTTGACCGAAGGCGCCGCCGCGACCGCGGCGTCGGCGATCGGCTTCAGTGGCACCGCCCCGCCGCGTCGCAGGAACCCGTCCGCCGTGATGAGCATGGTGGCGCCGCAGTCCTGGAGGCGGCTGGCGACGGCCGGTGCTGCGTAGCCGGAGAATATCGGCGTGTAGATGGCACCCAGCCGGCCCAGGGCGAGGACGGCGATGACCGTCTCGGGGAGCAGGGGCAGCAGGATGCCCACGCGGTCGCCAGGGCGCACTCCTTCATTGGCGAGCATGGCCGCCGCGCGGTCCACCTCAACCTTGAGGGCCGCGTGGGTGAAGCGCCGGACATCGCCGTCCTCGCCCTCCCAGGTGAGTGCGGCGCCGTCGGCATCGCGCGCCGCCCGCGGATCGACCGCCGCCGCCGCGTAGTTGAACGCTCCGCCGCCCCACCAGCGCGACCACTCCCGGCCGGCCGAGAGATCCATCACCTGACCGAATGGTCGCTGCCAGTCGAGCTCCAGGTCGGCTGCGGCGGTGCCCCAGAACCAGGCTGGATCGGCCGTCGCGCGGGTCTGCATCGCCTCGAGGTCGGGTTCGCCGGACTCTCGCAGGAACCGCGCCAGGCGGCTGTCTGTGAGTAGCTCGGGGGATGGCCGCCAGGCGGCACCGGGAACGTCACGACCGAAGATCGGCCAACCGTTCTTCATCACCTGGCCATCCTACGGCCAGTCGCACCACGACTCGCGGCCATGCAGCACCATAGGTCGCGAGTGGGCCCGTCGGTGGAGGCAGGACCGTACCAGTGCCGCTTGTCACGATGAACGAACAGGAGGCCTCCCCAGGGCACGGTGAAAGGAGATGCGACCGCCGCGGGCACCTTTCGGGGCGTCTGCCAGCCTGATGCTCGTCCGCTCGGCCGAGCACGATCCGCCCTGATGGTGGATGCGTCCGTGGCGGACGGCGCCCTCAGCAGCGGTCGAAGGGTGCCGCTCGTGACCACGTGTTCGTTCATCGTGACGGATCGACATGTTGCCGGGAGCCAGGACCCGGCCCGTCAGCGACCTCCTCGGGCGGCCACTTGCATGGCCTGTTCCACGCTGGATCGCAGCTCGTCGGACCAGCCCGCGCCCAGGGCACGGAAGGGGGCGACATCGAGCCGGCTGATCGTCGCGCCGGGCGACGCGTCCTCGTATTCCCCCATGCACGCATCTACGACGGCCGAGGTCTCCTCGAAGGAACGCGGCTTGAACAGGTATAGGTAGACGTCGCGTGGCTCGGGGTCGGAGGCGGTGGTCACGGAGAGCGCCAGCGCGTTGTCGTGCAGCGCCTGGTCGGGACAGGCAGACTGGCCGGCCACGGCGGTCAGCGTGGTCACGCCCAGCAGCGCCATCTCGCCGCGCAACGACACCAGGCTGGCCGGCGCGGGCGTCGGGCCGGGACCGCCGCAGGCCGCCAAAGTCATGGCCAGGAGCAGCGCGCGGATGGTATGAGCGGGCATGGGGCAAGCGTATCGTTGACTCGACCGGAGCGGCCCGCGGTGTCGTCGGCCTTGCCCTCAGCGGCGGCGCGCTCGATCTCGGGCGTCTCGAAGCCGCGCCATCGTGTCGTCCGACGGACCCGCGTCGGACAGGGAAGGCATCTCGGACCCGGGCGGGGTGGGCGGTCGCGGTGGAGCCGGCGGAGTAGGTCGACTAGATCGAGTAGGCGGATCCACTTCGTCGTCGGGCGGCCGCGGGGGAGTGGCCGGGGCCAACCCGGCCAGTCGCTTCGTCGTCGGCGCTTCCGGCCCCCGTCCCCCGTCCGCCGTGGATGGCGGCACGCGCTCGCCATCACGCCGCACGAGCGCAGCCCGCGACCGTGAACCCGCCGCGCGGTCCTTCGCCGCGAGCATCCCCCCCAGCGGCGCCGTACGATTCGCCGCGCCGCGCCGGGCCCGCCACCGCCCACCGGCCCAGGCACGCGCCAGCGCGAGCTCCTGACGCCCCACCGAGACGCGGCGGATGGCCACGTCGAGCGGCCAGAGAAGCAGTGCCAGGAGCAGCAGCCACGGCCACAGGTCGCGCGCCACGATGGTAGTGGCCAGATCCTTCGTCCAGGCCTGGGCGCCGGTCTCCAGCGCCTCTCCGCCGGTCGCGCCGCGCAGGGAGTCAAGCAGGCGATCGTTCGTGCCCAGCAACCGGTACTCGGCGGGGGTGGGCGCCACCAGCACCACCGTCCGTCCCAGCGGCGTCTGGCCGGCGCGCGTCTGGTCGATACGCAGGGCATAGGCACCCGGAGAGAGCGTCCCCAAGGGCACCTCGTACGTGCCCGGTGCGACCTGATCCAGGCGCACGGCGAGCGGATCCATGCCCGGCAGCGTGATGCGGGCGAGGGTCTCGTAGAAGTCGCGCGGGGTGCCGTCGCTCTCCACGGAGCGCAGGCGCAGCCGTGTCTCATCGCCGTCGGCCACGAACTCGGCCTCAAGACCCTCCGCCTCCTCGCCAGGGAACGTCCACGCCACGAGCTGGCTGAAAAATCGGTTGAAGCCAGGCCAGGGTACCCAGAGCGATGCCCAGCGCGGCTGGGCATCGCTCGTCCAGGCCACGGCGCGTCCCAGACCGTATTGCCACTGAGCCAGCACCGGATCGTCACGGGCCGAGACGAGCACCGTCTGGGCGGTCGGCTTGGGCGTCGTGCCGTTGTAGCCCAGCAGTTGTGGAAGCCCGGCATCCAGGCCGCGCAGGATGGGCGAGTCGCCGGTCTGGATGGGGAAGAAAGCCTCCTCGACGATGTTCTGCCCGGAGACCTGCTGGGTCTCCTTGAGGAAGATGTCGGGGATGCTGGCTGGATCCTCGGCGGGATAGAAGCGTCCGCCGCCCCGCTCTGCGAGGGCTGACAGGAAGGCGCCGTCGCCGCCGCCACCGGTGCCCACCGCGCTGAGCGTGATGTTGGCCGCCGCCATGCGCGCCAAGAGGTCCTCATAGGCACCGCTGGACGACCAGCCGTCCGTGAGCAGGACGATATGGCGGCGCGTCGCCGATGTCTGTTCCAGCTCCTCCACGGCTGCGGCCAGGCCGCCGAAGATGTTCGTGTTGCCCTCCGGCCGGATGCCGGCGATCTGCGCCTCGACGTCGCCCACCTCGCCGAGCGGCGCCGTGTGGACCACCCAGTGCGCGTTCTCGTTGAAGCTGACCACGCCGAACGCGTCCCGTGCCGTGAGCGCGGCGGCGGCCCGCAGGATGGCCTCCTTGCCGATGTCTACCTTGGGTATGCCGCTGATGGCCGTCCCACCGTCCCGCATGGCCGTGTTGCAGTGGCAGGCGTCCATCGAGCCGGACTGATCGATGACCACGACCAGTGCCACGTCCGGCTGGCGCTCCCGGTCGCGCACCTCCATGTCCACCGGCAGCGTCTCCTCGAGGGGCGTCTGGCGATAGCCGCCCGCGCCGTACGATCCCTCGCCGCCGATCATCACCAGGCCACGGCCGACGTCCCGCACGAACATCTGGAGGGCCTCCATCCGCTCCGTGCCCAACTCTGCGGCGGGGACATCGACAAGCACCACGGAGTCATAGCTGGCCAGCTCGGTCAGGGAGGTCGGGACCTGGTCCGGGTCGAACATCGTGACGTCCTGGCGCTCCGCCTCCAGGGCAGCCGTCAGCTCTTCCGCCTTGGCGGGGTCGCCGGCCACGACCAGTATGCGCGGCTCGCCCTTCACGACAGTGTGGGAATCGGCACGGTCGTTCTGGTCGAACGTGTCCTGAGCCGCCTCCACCACGGCACGGAAGGTATGGAAGCCCGCCTGGGCTGCTTCCACGGTGAAGACGACGCGAGTCAGCCCTGCTTCCAGCTCGACCTCGCGGACGCCGATCTGACGTCCATCGCCGAAGAGCCGCACCGTGGCCGGCTGCTCCACGGTGGAGGAGACCGTGATCTCGGCCTCCATCTCCTCTCCCAGACGGGCCGTGGCCGGCGTGTGGAGGCGCTGGAGGATCACCTCGTCCGCACCAGCCAGGCCGATCTCGAAGGTCTCGATGCGGATCCCGCGTGAGGCCGAGAGGGCCGCTTCCGCCTGCCCGTGCCCCGTCGTGTCGTTGCCGTCACTGACCAGCACGATCCGTTTCTGCGTCTCGTCGGGGAACAGGGCCGAGGCAAGCCGCAGTGCGCCGCCGATGTCAGTGGCGCTCCGCGTGGGCACGGACGCGATGCGGTCGATGCCCTCCAGCTCCGCGGGCAGCCGCTCGACCAGCGCGTCCCGCCCGAAGGCGACCACGGCCGCCTGGTCCCCGCCTGGGCGCTCGTCGAGCGCCTCTCGCACGAAGGCCAGTGCGGCCGACCGCCCAGCGGCGCCCACGCTATCGGAGAGGTCGACCACGAAGACCGTCGTCAGGCGGTCGACCGGGAGCGCGAACTGCAGGCCAGCCAGCGCGAACACGAGCAGCGAGAGGATCAGCGTTCGGGTGGCCAGGCTGGCACGTCGCCGGCCGCGCGATAGATGATGACGCGCCGCCAGGCTGAGCAACAGGGTCAGGCCGATCACCACCACGCCCAGGAGGAGCAGCTCCGGGGAGGTGAAGGTGAACGGGAGCGCGAAGGGAAGGTTCAAGTCGCCCTGTCCCGCCACGGTCGCAGGCCGCTCACCCAGCGTCGTGCCCCGGCGGCGATGCGCCGTGCGCCGTCACGCTCGTAGACCAGCCACTCGGCCAGCAGGAGGATCAACGCGGCCACGACCAGGAGAGGCCACCACTCGTCGCGCGCCACGCCGGCGGAGGCGGCATCGGGGGCGGTGGTGGAGCCCAGGGCGGCCAGGCGGCTTCCATCGCCCACGGCGATGTTCGACTCCTCGACGGAGAAGAGGTCCACCGCGAAGTGGGTGGGCTCATCCTCCGGTCCCGTGGCCAGCGCGCCGCCCGAGGGGCTCGCCTCTGTCGACGGGCTCGCCCCGCCCGCCGGGCTGCTGGACGACGCCGCGGGGCTCGCCAGGGTCGACGGGCTCGCGCCACCTGCGTCCCGGTCTGGCACGCGTTCCACCCGGTAGACGCCCAGCTGGCGCGTGTCCACCCAGGCCACAGTCGTGGCGCCGGTAGTCGAAGGCGTCAGCTCCGCGACGGTGCCGTCCGGCCGCGTGACGTGCAGGGCGGCGGTCCCCGGCGCGAGGGCAAGCTCCACGGGGGAGCCCGGTGCCACGGGTTCCACGCCACCCGGCGCCAGGCCCAGCAGCTCGCCAGCCAGGTTGGTGGCCAGGATCGGCCAAGCGACCTGGAGCGGCAGATCGCTCGCTCGCAGATCGAAGGCGAGGACCGCCGTCGGCGCGCCGTCTCGCAGGCCGCTGTAGATGAGCGGCGATGAGTCGCCGCCGGGTAACACGAGCCGTGCCCAGTCGGGCAGCTCCATACGCTGGACCTCGGCGATGTGGAGGCGGCTCAGGTCCACGTTGCGCAGCAGCGGCTCTTCCGCCGGTCCCTGGCCGACGGCTGGGTTCGGCAGCGTTCCCGAGACAGTGCCCAGGGGGCTGCTGGCCGGTGGAGCGATGGCCAGGATGGCTCCCCCAGGAAGTTCCTCCGGCAGATACCCGTCGAACACGAAGAGGTCGAAGCGGTCCTTGCCCGTGGTGCTCCCGTACTCGGCCGCGGTGGCCCCGTACAGCTCCACGTTGGGCAGCAGCGCAAAGGCTGTCTGAAGGTAGGCGTTGCCGGGTCCGACCAGGAGCACGCGGCGGATGCGGTCAGGCGCCACGATGGCCCAGGCCCGGTCGTCCAGCGCCAGTCGGTCCGGCGGGCCGGGAGCCGCACCGTTCTCGGCGGGCAGCTCGGCGGCGGGGATCTCGGCAAGTTGTGCCTCGACCACGCGCGTGCCTTCGGGTAGCTCGTCGATGACCACGTCGGACCGGCTGACGGCCTCCAGGGGCAGGTCACGAGCGGTGATGGGCGTGCCGTCGGCCAGGAGACGGAGGCGACGCACCACGCGCGAGTCGCTGTAATTAGCGACGCTCACGAAGACCGTCCGCTCCAAGCCACTGGGGTCGGTGCGTACGGCGAGGGCGGCGATGGCCTGGTTGTCGCGCTCCGCTCCCACCGTCAGCACCCGGACCGGGACGGTGAGGGCCACATCCGGGGCGGCACTCGCCGCGTCATCGGTGACGATGAGGATCTCTGCGCCGCGCGCCCGCTCGGCCAGCTCCCCCGCCAGGGTCAGCGCCTCCGCCAGGCGCCCGGGTGCGGTCGACTGCTCGATCGACTCGATGGCTCGGGTCACCCGACCCCGATCGGTGGCCTCGTTGGCCATTACCCGCGCGCTCTCTGCTGCGGCCACGACGCTCACCCGTCCATCTGCGGGCAGATCAGCCAGAGCCGCGATAGCTGCCCGTTTGGCAGCCGTCAACCGGTCGGGGAAGACGTCCGTGGCGGCCATGCTGGCCGAGGCATCCACGACCAGGACCAGATCTCGCGCCAGACCCGCCGCACGCTCGCCGGACGGCCGAGCCACCACCAGGACGAGCGCCACCACCACGAGCAGCTGGAGCAGGAGCAGCAGCGATCGCCGCAGTCGCTGCCAGGGTGCGTTCGCCTCGACGTCACGCACCAGTGCCTGCCACAGGAAGGTGCTGCTCACGGTCCGCTCGTGGCGGCGCAATCGGAGCAGGTAGAAGGCCACGATGAGCGGCACGAAGACCAGGCCCAGCAGGGCCAGCGGCGCCAGCAGCGTCATGAAGGGACCTCAGGCGACATATCGCGGGCTCAGGCGACCACGCGCCGGCGCCGCAGCTCGGCGAAGACGAGATCCGCCAGGGGCAGGGACGTCGGCACGGACACGTAGCTGACACGCCGGCGGGCGCTGATCGACTC
>JBBSMF010000043.1:0-7852 GCA_038233295.1 Candidatus Limnocylindrales bacterium
GATGGGGAGGCACCCGGGGTGGGCGCAGTGGATACGGAGACACAGCCGCCCGACAGCAGGGCGACGGCCCCCAGCAGGAGCGTGATGGCCCCGAGCCGTCCCCCCGTTCGCCGCTGGCTCATCGAACCTCCAGTGCCGATCGCGATAGCTGCCGGCTGCGTCAGGCGGGCAGCAGCGCCCTCACCACGAAGGCCATGGCCAACATCGCCGCGATCAGCACGATGAACGCCACCAGTCCCCGCAGGTAGTCGTGTGGCTCCCCGACCGGCGGGTAGTCGGTACGGCGATCATGGTTCATGCCTCGAAGTCTAGCGGGCCGGAGGCACCGTGCACAGCCACATCTCCGTGAGGAATCGAAGAGCCCGGGCCCATTCGGCCCGGGCTCCCCGGTATCGGTGCGAAGGGTCGGACTAGTAGTCCATGTCCCCGCCGCCGTGGCCGCCATGGCCACCCGCGGCTGCGGCTGCCTTCTCCGGAAGGTCGGTCACCAGCGTCTCCGTGGTGAGGACCATGCCGGCGATGGAAGCGGCGTGCTGGAGGGCGGAACGGGTCACCTTGGCGGCATCGACGATGCCCTTGGTGAACATGTCGCCGTACTCGCCCTTGAGCGCGTCGTAGCCCTCGCCGACCGACTGCTGGCGGACGGCGGCCACGACGACCGAGCCCTCCTGGCCGGCGTTCTCGGCGATCTGGCGGACGGGCGCCTCGAGGGCGCGCCGCAGGATGCTGATGCCCACGGCCTCGTCGCCTTCCAGCGAGAGGGCGTCGAGCGCCGGGATGGCCTGCAGCAGCGCGGTGCCGCCGCCGGCCACGAGGCCCTCCTCGACCGCCGCACGGGTGGTCGAAAGAGCATCCTCGATGCGGTGCTTCTTCTCCTTGAGCTCGACCTCTGTGGCTGCGCCGACCTTGATGACCGCGACGCCACCGGCCAGCTTGGCCAGGCGCTCCTGGAGCTTCTCGCGGTCGTAGTCCGAGGTGGTGTCCTCGACCTGCGCCTTGATCTGCGACATGCGGCCCTGGATCTCTTCCTGGCTGCCCTCGCCATCGACGACCGTGGTGTCGTCCTTGGTCGAGACGACGCGGCGGGCGCCACCGAAGTCCTCGGGCACGACGGAGTCGAGCTTGCGGCCCAGCTCCTCGCTGATGACGTTGGCACCCGAGAGGATGGCCAGGTCGCGCAACATCTCCTTGCGGCGATCACCGAAGCCGGGCGCCTTCACGGCGAGCACCGAGACGGTGCCGCGCAGCTTGTTGACGACCAGCGTGGCCAGAGCCTCACCATCGATGTCCTCGGACACGATGAACAGCGGCTTGCTCAGCCCGACGGCCTTCTCCAGCGCCGGCAGGAGCTCCTGGATGCTGGAGATCTTCTTGTCCGTGATGAGGATGGCGGGGTTCTCGAGGACCGCTTCCATCCGATCGGGGTTGGTCACGAAGTAGGGGCTGATGTAGCCCCGGTCGAACTGCATGCCCTCGGTGTATTCCTTGTCGAGGCCGATCGACTGACCTTCCTCGACGGTGATGACACCGTCCTTGCCGACCTTGTCCATGACCTCGGCGATCAGCTCACCGACCTCCGGATCGGCGGCACTGATGGCGGCCACGGCAGCGATCTGCTCGCGGTTGTCGACCGGTCGGGCGTTCTCCTTGAGTCGCGCCACGACGGCTTCGACACCCTTGTCCAGGCCGCGCTTGACGCCCATCGGGTTGGCACCCGCGGTCACGTTCTTGAGGCCCTCGGTGACGAGCGCCTGGCCGAGCACGACAGCGGTGGTGGTGCCGTCGCCAGCTACGTCGTCGGTCTTGGTGGCGACCTCCTTGAGGAGCTGGGCGCCCATGTTCTCGAACGGCTCATCGAGCTCGATCTCGCGAGCGATGGTGACGCCGTCGTTGGTGATGGTCGGCGCGCCGAACTTCTTGTCCAGGACGACGTTGCGGCCCTTGGGACCCAGCGTCACCTTGACGGCGTCGGCGAGCCGGTCGACGCCGCGCTTGAGCGAACGGCGGGCGGTCTCGTCGAAGATCAGTTGCTTAGCCACGTGTATGAAGACCCTCCTGTGGTCGGTAGTGAGAGTGCGCGGGTGCGCCGTCTGGTCGGGCTGACCAGGTCCCTAGCTATCGGAGACGACGGCCAGGATGTCCTTCTGGCTGACGATGAGCAGATCCTCTTCGTCGACCTTGAACTCCGTGCCGGCGTACTTGGCGTAGAGGACCTTGTCGCCTTCCTTGACGTCCATGGCCTCGCGCTTGCCGTCGTCATTGAGACGGCCGGGGCCGGCGGACAGGATGGTGCCCTCCTGGGGCTTCTCCTTCGCGGTGTCCGGCAGCACGATGCCGCTCTTGGTCATCTCCTCACGGGGTGTGGGCTTGATGACCACCCGGTCGCCGAGCGGCCGGAGCTTGGTCGCAATGGCAGTCGCCAAGGCGGTTCCCTCCTGATGTGTGTGCTTGCGGCGACCGCCCTCAGGCTCTTCCGGCAGGCTGCCGGCGACCGAGCGATCGAGCCGCTGGGAATGTTAGCACTCTCGGGCTGAGAGTGCCAGAAGGCTACGCCATGGCGTGGTCCGTTGTCAAGCGGGCGGGGGTCGCAACGGCACCGGCTGCCCCGTCGGGCGGGTACTTCCGTCATACGCCTGTGAGGCAAGCACTACACGGTACCCGTCAGCTTTCGTTCTCTTGCCTGGGCCGCGGTCGAGCGTGGATCATGGCGTCAAGGGCGGCTGACAGGGTGGTCTCGGCCCTTCCGACGGCCCTACTTCCTGATAGCGCTCGCCTCGTGGGCATATGACTGGATCCGACCGTCGGCGGCGGGATAGTGGCCGCCTCTCGGGCGTAGACGGGAACCGACATGGTCGTGACCTCCTCCCGCCCGAGCGACTGGCACGCCGACCATAGCCGCCGTCCTACACTCCCTCCGATGTCATTCCCGCAGCGCATCGAGCAGCCGTACCGCGCCCGCTTCGATGAATGCGGCGCTGACGGGCTCATGCGCAGCTCCAGCTATCTCCGATACGCGCAGGAGATGGCCTGGGTGCACTCGGATCTGCTCGGCCTGGACCGCCAGTGGTACGAAGAGCACCAGCTGACATGGGTCGTCCGCTCGCTGCAGCTCGACATCGTCGCGCCGATCGTCAACGGCACGACGTTCACCGTCTCCACGGAGGTGGTGGGCTGGCGACGGGCGCTGTCGCGCCGTCAGACGGAGCTCTGCGGGCCAGACCGCTCGGTCGCTGCTCGGGTCCTGATCGACTGGGTCGGCCTGGGCCCTTCTGGCAGGCCGGTGCGCATCCCCAGCGAGATCATCACCATGCTGAGCGAGTCGGGCGCGGCCACCTTCGAGCCCATCCGCGCTGCCTTGGGGGAAGTCCCGCCCGGTACACCGAGCCACAAGGTGACCGTGCGGTCACGTGACATCGACCCCATGGTCCACGTCAACAACGCCACCTACCTCGACTACATGGAGGAGGGCCTTGCGGCGACCGGGGGTGCCGCCGACCTCGTGCGTGTCCCGCGTCGCTATCAGCTTGAGTACGTCACGGCCGCGGAGCTCGGCGACCGGCTCATCGCCAACGCATGGCGCGAGGGAATGGGCTGGTCGTATCGACTGAACGGCGACGGCACCCGCGATGTACTACGGGCGCGATTTGAGAGCGACCCGCAGACGGATGATCAGGTCCCGAACGTCGCGTCGTAGGCACGAACCAGGCCCTCCCCCAGCGCCTCGGGGTCCTCGCCGCGCTGCTCGGCCAGCCAGCGAGCGGTCACCTCGACCCAGCGAGGCTCGTTGCGTCGCCGAGGAGCGCCGGGTGGCGACAGGTACGGCGAGTCCGTCTCGACCAGCAGGCGCTCGGCGGGCACCAGCCGCGCCACGATGGCACTGGACTCCTCGCCGCGCCGGAACACCAGTCCGCTGAAGCTGATGGCCAGCCCCAGCTCCAGCGCGCGCTCGCCATAGTCGACCGGTCCGGAGAAGGAGTGCAGCAGCGCCGGCGGCTGGCCATCGAGTCGGGAGGTCACCCCGGGTCTATCGACGCCCGCCGCCACCAGTTCCGCGAGCAGGTCGTCCTGCGCGTCACGCTCACCGGGTCGGGAGCGGCAATGGAGGATGGCTGGCTTGCCAAGGTCCAGCGCCAGCGCCAGGTGCCGGCGAAGATTGACCAGCTGCGCCTCCCGTGGCGAGAAGCCCCGGTCGTAGTCCAGGCCGGTCTCCCCCACCGCCACGACTCGTGGATCCGCGGCCAGCGCGACGATCTCCGCCCACATGTCCTCGTCAGCGGTCGAGGCCGCGTGAGGGTGGATGCCGGCCGAGGCATCGACGCGCGGCCAGCGCTCCGCGAGCTCCACGCTGTCCCGACTCGACGGCAGGTCCCACCCCGGCACGAGGAGCCGCTCCACTCCGGCCAGACGCGCGGCACCCAGAACGAGGTCGGCATCGGATCGGAACGCGTCAGCCTGGAGGTGCGCGTGTGAGTCGATGAGACGCATGTCCGATCAGCGACCGCAGCTGCCGGATCGAGCGGCCGCCGGCACGAATCCGGTTCAGCCCTGGCTCTGCGCGCTCTCCTCCCATAGTCCGATCTCGCCGCCTTCGCTGTCGCGCACGACGCCGTACCAGCCCATGCCGGGCACCTCTGTCCGGGGCACGATGACCTCGCCGCCCAGGTCTCCGACCTTGGCCGTCGCGTCGTCGATCGAGTCGACGGTCACGTACTGCACCATCGTCTGGCGCGCCATCTCGCCGCGCTTGCCGAGCGCTCCGCCTACTTCGCCCGGCCCCGACCGGAACGTGGGGTATCCCTCATAGCCCGGCGTCTCCTGGAACGTCCAGCCGAAGAGCTCGCCATAGAACCGCTTCGCGCGCTCGAGGTCATCGGCGGGGATCTCCACGTGCCCCATCTGCCCGTGCTCTGCCATCTCGATACCTCCTGTGTCGGTCGATCGTGCGTGCCGCGTCGCAGTCTAGACCGTCACTTCGGCCTCGAGGCGCGGGAAGAGCGGCTCCGGCACACCGACGCGTCCACCGGCTGGAGCGACTCCCCAGCGAAGCAGCTCGTCAAGAGGCGGGCCGCCGTTGCCATCCGGGCCGTAGGGGTACTCCACGCCGAGCTGCGTCGCGGTGCGCGCGGCCACGGCGGGCATGAAGGGGGCCGCCGCAAGGCTGACCAGGCGGCAGACCTCCAGCAGGTCGCCCAGGGTGGTCCGAAGTCGGGCCTCGGCCGCCGCATCGCCGTTCTTTGCGGCCTTGGCCAGCACCCACGGCTGTTCCGTCTCCACGAACCGGTTGGCGTCACCGACGAGCTCCCACAGGGTCGCCAAGGCCTCGTGCAGCAGAAAGTCCTCAAGGCACGACCGGTACCGCTCCATCAGCTCCGGCCAGGCGACTCCCAGTGGGCCGGCGTGTGCCGGCGCCGGGCGTTCTCCACTGAGGTAGCGCCCGGTCATGGTCAGCGTGCGGTTGAGCAGGTTGCCGAAGTCGTTGGCAAGGTCAGCGTTGTAGCGCCGTACGAAGGAGTCCCACGACACGTCGGCGTCCCGGTCGAAGGGCACCTCGCGCAGGGTGACGTAGCGCGCACCGTCCGTGCCCAGCGCGTCGGCCACATCGATGGGATCCAGGAAGTTGCCGCGGCTCTTGCTCATGCGCTCGCCGCGCGCGAGCAGCCAGCCGTGGACCCAGACCTTGCGCGGCAGCGGCAGATCGGCGCTCATGAGCATGGCCGGCCACATCACGGTGTGCAGCCGGTTGATGTCCTTGCCGATGACGTGCAGGTCGCACGGCCACCACTGCGCGAATGACTCGGGATCGTCGGGGAAGCCGGCCCCAGTGATGTAGTTGATGAGCGCATCGAACCAGACATAGACGGTGCCCGCGGCGGGATCCCAGGAGCCGTCGGGGCGCTGCGCGGACGACCCGTCGGGCAGAAACGGGAATGGGATGCCCCACGTCGCGTTCTGACGGCTGGCGGAGAAGTCTTCCAGGCCGCCGCGGATGAAACCCAGCATCTCGTTGCGCCGGAACTCGGGCTCGACCCAGTCGGGGTTCTCCGCGAAGTACCGCTCCAGCGGTTCCTGGTAGCGCGACAAGCGGAAGAACCAGTTCTGCTCCGAGAGCCACTGGAGCTCAACGTCGGGGTGGTTGGGGCAGTGGAAGCCGCTGGCGTCCTCGACGAGGTCAGCCACCGCGCGGAAGCCCTCATTGGGGCAGTACCAACCCTCGTACGTGCCGGGGTAGAGGTCGCCGTTCGCATGGCAGCGCCGGATGACCTCGTGCACGGCGCGCTGGTGGTCGGGATCGGTGGTCCGGATGAAGCGGTCCGGCGCGATGCCCAGCGTGTCCTCGGCCGTGCGAAAGAGTCCGACCATCTCATCCACGAAGGCCCTGGGGCTCTGGCCCTGCTCCGCGGCGGTCATGGCGATGTTCACGGAGTACTCGTCCGTGCCGGTCAGGAACCGTGTGCGATCGCCGGCCATGCGATGCCAGCGCGCCAGCACGTCGGCGCCGATCACCTCGTACAGCGTGTGCAGGCCGGGGCGATTGTTGGCGTACGCGATGGCCGTGGTCAGGTAGTAACGGCGACGCTCGTCCATGGGGACCGCGATGGTAGCAGCCGACCTCGGCCGAGCTATAGCCGCGCACCCATGATGCCTTTCGTCACCCTGGCCAGCGGAACGATGACGGTGACCGGAACGAGTGCCCGGTCATCGTACTGTCAGGTGCGTTCCCGGCGGCTACTCGCCGACCGCCTCCGATTCGGGCAACGGCTGCGGATCGGCCGAGGCACCCGGCTTGGAGCCCTGATTGCGCAGGTTCGTAGCTACCTGGCTGCTCTTCGATGCGACGCGCTGACCGACCGAGCCGGTCACGTCGGCAGCCTTGTGGGCGATGGGACCCGCCCGGTTCGCCGCGGCGGCAGCCAGCTCCGCGGCCTTGGCGGCGACCTCCTTGAGGGCAGGGCTGGCCTGCGTGGCCAGTTGGTCGATCATGTGCTGAAGCTGACCGACCATCTGCTGCACGTCTGGCCTGCGGCTGCTGGCCTGGTCGCTGCCGACGTCCGCGCCGGCGCTGGTCCCGGCCGGTTCATCGAAAGGGGCGGCCTCATCGATGGTCTCCGGACCGGGCATCTGGATGACGTCCTCGTCGGGAACGTTCTCCGGAGCCGCCTCGGTGGGATTGTCCGTATCGTCGAACTCGGGAGCGGGGGTCTTGCGTGTCTCGTCCATGGCGTCCTCCTGCGGCGGCGCGTGGGATGAAGTCGCTGCCGTCACAGAAGTGTGGCGCGTACGGCCTTTCAGTGCCGGAAATGACGCCGGCCAGTAAGTAGCATCGTCGCGCCAGCTTGCTCAGCGGCGGCGATCACCTCAGCATCGCGCTGCGAGCCGCCCGGCTGGACGAAGGCGGTCACGCCTGCTGCCAGACATGCCTCCACGCCGTCGGGGAACGGGAAGAAAGCGTCCGACGCACAGACCGCACCGTCAGCCCGGCCCGGGCCTGCCTTCTCGATGGCCAGCCGGCACGAGTCGACCCGGCTCATCTGCCCGGCTCCCACGCCCACGATGGCCCCGTCGCGCGCTAGGACGATGGCGTTGGAGCCGACGTGACGCGCCACCCGCCAGCCCAGGTGGAGGTCAGCGAGCTCGCTGGCGGAGGGCGGTCGAGTGGTGGCGATCCGCCATGCCTCGGGAGCATCCGCCTCCGCGATACGGTCCGACTCGGCCAGCAGGAGGCCGCCGCCGGCCGAGCGGATCTCCATTCCCGGCGGGACGGGCGCGAGGATGGAAGGATCCTCGATGAGGCGCAGGTTGGGCTTGGCCGCCAGGATGTCTCGGGCGGCCGGGTCGAAAGCAGCCGCCACGA
>JBBSMF010000044.1:0-7813 GCA_038233295.1 Candidatus Limnocylindrales bacterium
GACAGCTCGACGCCACTCAGGAAGCTCTCGGCCCCGAAGGTCACGACCAGGGGCACGATCGTGACGCCATGCTGGGCCGCCAGCTCCGCGGTCAGATCCGAGGCGGAGTCGGTCACGATGGCTACGGTCATCGTGTTCTCTCCCACGCTGTACTGCTCTCCGGGGCCAAGGGGCCGATGGAGCTTAAGGTATCGGCCACGTACGCTCTAAATCGATCGACCAGGACCGTGGGCGCACGATCAAGGCCACCGTGGCCATCGTCGCGCAGGTCCCACAGGCCCATGTGGCCGAGGTACGACCCGACTTCCTTGCGTCCCCCCCGCCACATCCAGGTGACGAGGCTGAACATGGGCCACCAGGTGTAGCCCACGATGGGCACTCCCTCGGCGCGCAACCGCCGCACCGTGGCGATCGACTCGTCCATCCAGCTCGCCCGCCGCGTGATGCTGCCGATGGCGCTGGTCTCGGTGATCATCAGCGGGCGGCCGTACTCGCCGCCGTAGGTTCGGATGACTCGCTCCAGCTCCTTGTCGCCGCCCTGGTACGCCGCGCGTCGGGCGGTGCCGTCAGCGGCGACCAGGCGATGGGCGCTCATGCCGGGATAGAAGTTGACGCCCATCACGTCGAACTCCTGGGGATGGTCGGCGAGCCAGCGGAGCGCGTCCTCGTTGGCAGCGTGCTCCATCAGCCAGCGGTGCATGGCATGGGTCTCGTCCACACGCCCGACCAACAGGTCCGTGGGCAGGAGCTGGCGCTGTCGGGTGAAACGCAACAGATCCTCCAGCGCCGGATCATCCGTGGTGTACGAAGCGGTCGCCTCGACGTGCACGATGCGGGCCAGGGGCTGGAGCTCGCGCAGGACGGCGATCGTGCGGGACATCCCCTCCGCGATCGGCAGGAGCAGCGCCACCCAACCCCGCCAGCCACGACGGTATGGCGGCCAGTACCCCGTGTAGCCGCTGAAGCGGATGTTGACCAGCGGCTCGTTGAGCGGGGTGTACGCCTGGACGAGGCGCTCGTAGCGCTCCGCGAATGCGGCCGTGTACTCCGCGACCAGTTGGGGATAGTCGGGATGAAGGAACTCACGCTCCATCCAGAGCGGGCAGCCGTAGTGGACGAGGTCGATGATGGGCGCGATGCCCAGGCGCTCGACCATGTGCTCAAGGACGTGGTCCATCCAGCTCCAGTCGAACCGGCCCGGCGCGGGATTGACGCGGTACCAGGGGATGCCATAGCGCATCGACCTGACACCCAGCGAGGCCGCCAGATCGAGATCCTCACGCCACCGCTCGTAGTGCTGCGTCAGCGCGTACTCATCGAGCAGGCGGCCCGTCGTACGGCCGAGCTGCGGGATGAAGGTGTCCTCGATGCCTACGGCCCAACTGAAGTCGCCCGCGCCACCGCCCGGAAGCCCTGCCAGCGACCGGTCCGAGGTCAGATGCGTTCGAAGGCCATGGCCACCGCGCCGCCGCCGCCCAGGCAGAGCGTCGCCAGGCCGTAGCGGCCCTCCCGTCTCCGCAGCTCGTGAAGCAGCGTGGCCACGATGCGTGCCCCGCTGGCCCCGATGGGATGGCCCAGAGCGATGGCGCCGCCGTTCACGTTGACCTTGGACCAGTCGAAGCCGAGCTCCCGCCCGTCGGCCAGTACCTGGGCCGCGAATGCCTCGTTGATCTCGATGAGGTCGAAGGCCTCGATGGGCATCTCGATCCGCGCGAGGAGCTTCTGCACACCGGAGATGGGCGCCAGGAATAGCCAGCGTGGGGCGAGGTCCGCTTGGCTGTAGCCGATGACGCGGGCCAGCGGCGTCAGGCCGAACCGCTCCACGGCACGCTCGCTGGCAACGACCGTGGCAGCGGCGCCGTCCGTGATGCCCGGCGCGTTGCCCGCCGTGACTGACGCGGTGAGCGGCCCTTCCTCGTCGTCCGGCTCGGGCAGGGCGAAGGCGGGCTTCAGGCGGCCGAGGGCGTCCACGGTCGAGTCCCGTCGGGGCCCTTCGTCCGTGTCGAAGAGTGACTCCTCCTTTCCGCGGCGGACGGGCACGGGGACGATCTCCTCCGTGAAGCGGCCCGCGTCAATGGCGGCGATAGCCTTTTGATGGCTCTCGAACGCGAACGCATCTTGATCCTCGCGGCTTACCCGGCTCTTACCAGCGACTCGCTCGGCGTGTGTGCCCATGTGGACCGCCTCCGTGGCGCACCACAGGCCGTCGACCACGGTCGCGTCGACGATCTCGCCGTTCCCCAGCCGGTAACCGAAGCGCGCTTTGGGCAGCAGGTAAGGACCCTGGTCCATGTTTTCCATGCCGCCCGCCACGGCGATGTCCAGGTCCCCCGCGCGGATCTGCGCCGCGGCGAACATGATGGCCTTGAGCCCGGAGCCGCAGACCTTGTTGATGGTCGTGGCGCTGGTCGATTCGGCGAGGCCGGCGTTGAGTGCCGCGATCCGGGCGGGAGCCTGACCGGCACCGGCCTGGATGACCTGGCCCATGATCACTTCCTCGACCGCGTCGCTGGGGATGCCCGCGCGCTCCACCGCGGCACGGATGGCGATGCCGCCCAGCGTCGTGGCCGGCGTCTCCGCCAGACTTCCGCCGAACTTGCCGATGGGCGTCCGCGCCGCCGAGACCAGGTAGACGCCGCCGTTGCGGCCCGAGGTGTGTTCCATCGAGCGAATCTACACCGCGATGCAGGGCCGCTTGCCGGGTGGCTAGGATGGCGCGATGGATGTGCCTCGGAGTGCCCTGGTCACGGGAGTCGCCGCGGGCATCGGGCGGGCGATCGCAGAGGCGCTGCTGGCGGACGGCTGGCGCGTGGTCGGAGTCGATGTCCGCGACGAGGCGCCAGAGGGAGTCGATCTGGAGGTCGGCGATGCGGCAGACACACGAGTGCTGGCGCGGGCGACCGCGCGGGCGGCCGGCACGGTTGGTCGACTCGACGGCCTGGTGTGCGCCGCCGGCGTACCACCGCGCGGTCCGTGGGACGACCTGGCGCAGTGGGCCGAGACCCTCCGTGTCGATCTGACGGCGCCGTTCGAGGCGGCTCGGCTGGCCATGCCGGCTCTCCGGGCTGCGCGCGGATCGGTGGTGTTCGTCGGCAGCATCGTGGGAGCGTCAGAAGGCTCTCTTCGGTCCCCAGGCTACTCGGCCGCCAAGGCCGGGCTGGAGGGGCTGGCACGATCGCTCGCCGTCATCGCCGCCCCGGACGGGGTACGCGTCAACGTCGCCGCGCCCGGCGCCATCGCGACCGACTTCGACGTGGCTGCGTTCCCGCCGGCGAATCGACCGGATGTGCCGCTGGGCCGGATGGGCACCGCATCCGAGGTCGCTTCCGTCGTGCGTTTCCTCCTGTCGCCAGACGCGGGCTACGTGACGGGCGCCGTGTGGCGCGTCGATGGTGGCCGAACCGCCCTCTCGCCCGCGCAGGCCGCGAGTGAAAGGGCGGGCGATCGGCTCTCCGAGGAGGAAGCGATGGCTCTCGCGCTTGAGGCAGAGCACCAGGCAAGGCGAGAACGGCCGCATTGACCGTGAGGGAACAAGGCGACGCGCGCGTGCCTCGACCCAGGGCATCGCGTTGACAGGCGCGCTGCGAGCCCCTATCGTCCGCGCCTGATGACAACGTTCTTCTGGTACTACACCTAGCGGGCACAGAGGCCGCCGAGCAAGGCTCGGCAGCAGAGGCACTCATGCCCGCTGAACGCAGGAGGTCGCAGGACCCCTGCGTTTTTGTTTACCCGAGGCGACCCGACAAGGCCCAGGACGGGACACAGGACGAGGCGACCGATGATCGTGGTGATGAGGACCGGCGCGACCGGCGAAGAGATCGACGAGGTCAAGAAGACCATCGAGGAGCACTCCCTCGAGGCGTTCCTGAGCGTCGGGGAGGAGCGGACCGTGATCGGAGTGGTGGGACCCGACGTGGAGCGCGTGGAGCACATCCACTCGCTGCCCGGCGTGGAACAGGTGATCCGCGTCTCCAAGCCGTACAAGCTGGCCTCCCGTGAGCACCATCCCGACCGGACACGGGTGAAGGTCGGCTCAGTCGAGATCGGCGCGGGCAGCCCGCTGCGTGTGATGGCCGGCCCCTGCTCGGTCGAGTCGCGCGAGCAGGTCTCGGCCACCGCCCGCTGGGTCCGCCGCGAGGGCGCCAGCGTGCTGCGCGGCGGCGCCTTCAAGCCGCGCACCTCGCCCTACCAGTTCCAGGGTCTGGGCCTCGAGGGCTTGGAGCTGCTCGCCGAGGCCGGCGCCGGCACAGGCCTGCCCGTCGTGTCGGAGGTGACCGACCCCAGCCAGGTGGAGGTCTTCGACCGCTACGTCGACATGCTCCAGGTGGGCAGTCGCAACATGCACAACTTCGTGCTGCTGCGGGCGGTCGGGCAGAGCCGCCGGCCTGTGCTCCTGAAGCGCGGCTTCGGCGCGACCATCGAGGAGTGGCTGATGGCCGCTGAGTACATCCTCTCGTCGGGCAATCCCAACGTGATCCTGTGTGAACGAGGCATCCGCACCTTCGAGCCCTCCACGCGCAACACGCTCGACCTGACCGCGGTGCCCGTCCTGCGCGAGCTGACCCACCTGCCCATCGTCATCGACCCTTCGCATGGCACCGGGCACCGATCGCTGGTGCGACCGATGGCGCTGGCCGCCGCTGCCGTGGGCGCGGACGGGCTGATCATCGAGGTGCACCCCGATCCGCCACGCGCGCGCTCGGACGCCGACCAGTCGCTCTCCTTTCCG
The DNA here is from genome assembly GCA_038233295.1 of Candidatus Limnocylindrales bacterium. Taxonomy (GTDB): domain Bacteria; phylum Chloroflexota; class Limnocylindria; order Limnocylindrales; family CSP1-4; genus Palsa-1032. The sequence goes on from JBBSMF010000044.1 coordinate 4,730, forward strand.
GAGTTCGGCGACCTGATGGACGACCTGCGACGCCTGGAGTACCTGCGCGAGCCGGTGGCCGCGGTGGCGCCGCCGAGCGTGGCGGTGCCAGTGGAGCTGGAGCGGCTGCGCGACCGCATCGACGACGTGGACGCCCGACTGGCGGCACTGCTGGAGGAGCGCGCCCACCTCGCCGTGGCGGTGCAGCAGACGCGTTCCAGCGGCGACCACGGACACGACGTGGCGCGAGAACGAGCGCTGCTGGAGCGAGCTGCGGCCTCGGAGGGCAGCGTGCTCAGCGCTCAGGAGCGTGAGATGGTGTTCGGGTCGATCCTGCGCGCGTCCCGCTCGGCGCAACGACGCTCATCCGCCGTGGCCGAGGAGACCGCCGCGGCCGAGGTGTCGGCGTCAGGGCCGGGGTCGGCTGCGTGAGATCCGAGGGCACCGGACCGGCTGGGACGGTCGTGGCTCCACGACGCGTCGCCGAGGCAGGCCGTCTGCGGGGTGAGATCCGGCTTCCGTCGGACAAGTCGATCGCCCACCGCGCCCTGCTGTTCAACGCGATGGCAACGGGTGAAGCCGAAGTCACGCTGCGCCGTCCAGGGGCGGACGTCCTGAGCACCATCCGAGTCCTGCGGGCGCTCGGGGCGGTGAACGGAGTCAAGGAGCAGGACGGATCGGTGCAGGTCAGCGTCCGTGGCGGCGGGGTGCGCGGTGCCGCGCAGCTGCCGGTCGGCGGCGGAGAGCGCCTGGACTGCGGCAACTCCGGGACCACGATGCGCCTGTTGTGCGGCGCGCTGGCCGGTAGCGGCGGCAAGGCAAAGGAGAGCCACGGCCCGGAGGCGACCGAACTCGTCGGGGACGGCTCGCTCTCTTCCCGTCCCATGGAGCGGGTCGCCGCTCCGCTGCGGGCCATGGGCGCGGACGTGGCGACGACCGACGGGCATGCGCCGGTGCACGTGCGCGGCCACCGACCCTTGCGCGCGATGCATCACGAGCTGCCGGTAGCCAGCGCGCAGGTGGTCGGTGCCATCACGCTTGCCGCACTGGCCGCCGATGGGACCACCAGCATCGCGACCCCGGCCGAGACGCGCGACCACACGGAGCGCCTGCTCGCCTGGCTCGGCGCCCCCGTCAGTCGAGAGGAAACGCGCACGACCATCGCGGGGCCAGGCGGCATGAGGGCCCGTGCGTTGACGGTGCCGGGTGACCTCTCGTCCGCCGCTGCCTGGCTGGTCGCGGCCACCCTTCATCCCGACGCTGAGCTGCGGCTCGTGGACGTGGCGCTCAACCCCAGCCGGATGGCCATCGTGGACGTGCTGCGCGAGATGGGCGCGGACGTAGAGGCCTTGCCCGACACAAGCCCGGGCGACTCCGCGGAACCGGCGGGCGACCTCGTCGTGCGAAGCGCGGCCACCTTGCGGCCCATCCGGCTGGGCGGCCATCGGGTCGCGTCGCTCATCGATGAGCTGCCACTCATCGCGATGGCCATGTCCGCGGCAGACGGTGTGAGCGAGCTGCGGGACGCCGGCGAGTTGCGCGTCAAGGAGTCCGACAGGATCAGCCAGGTCGTGCGGCATCTCGCGGCGATGGGCATTGACTCCGAGGAGCTGCCTGACGGCTGGCGCATCACAGGCGGTCGCCCGACGCGACCCTCCCCTCTGGTGGTCGAGACCGGCGGCGATCACCGCATAGGCATCTGTTTCACCATCGCCGCCCTGGCCGGCATGAGCGGCGACGCGCTGATCGACGACCCGGCGTGCATCGACGTCTCCTACCGTGGCTTCTGGGACGACCTCAAGGCGGTAGCGGACCCGGTCACTGCCGGTGCCACGCGATGAGGCGCCTGCGGCTCCTGACCTCCGGCGAGTCGCACGGCCCCGGCATGAGCGGGATCCTGGAGGGCCTGCCGGCCGGTCTGCGCATCTCGACTCGCGGCGTGGATCGCGACCTGGCCCGCCGCCAGCACGGCTATGGCAGCGGTCGCCGGATGCTCATCGAGCGAGACCGAGTCCAATGGACGGCCGGACTCCGTTTCGGCCGCACGCTTGGCTCGCCGCTCGCCTTCACGATCCCCAATCGGGACTGGGAGAACTGGCGCGACCGCATGGCGATCGAGGCGGGCGACGGCACCCGACGCCCCAGGCCGGTCACGCTGGCGCGGCCGGGCCACGCTGACCTGGCCGGCGCCATCAAGTACGACACGGGCGACATCCGTGACGTGCTGGAGCGTGCCTCGGCGCGTTCCACGGCGCCCCGCGTCTGCGCCGGCGCCGTGTGCCGCCAACTGCTGACGCAGGCCGGCGCGCGGATCTGGAGCTTCGTGGACCAACTGGGTCCCATCCGGGCATTCCCCGATGCAGAGGACCCCCTCACGGCGATCGCTCCCGACTGGTGGCGGCAGGACCTGGCTCGGCCGACCCCTCTGCGCTGCCCCGACCCGCAGGCCGAAGGGCTGATGCAGGCGGAGATCGATGCCGTCTCGGCGGCCGGCGACTCGGTCGGGGGCAGCTTCGTGGTCGTGGTGGAGGGCTTGCCCATCGGCCTGGGTTCCTCGTCGGAGTGGGACACGCGGATCGATTCCGCGCTGGCCGGCGCGGTGATGGGCATCCAGGCCGTCAAAGGCGTGGAGATCGGGCTCGGCTTCGGCGTCGTGTCGCGGCGGGGCAGCCAGGTCCACGACGAGGTCGATGCCGGCGAAGGACAGGCGGGCTGGGACCGCCGGACCAACCGAGCCGGCGGGATCGAGGGCGGCATGACCAACGGCGAGCCGGTGGTGGTGCGAGCGGCCGTGAAGCCAGTAGCCACGCTGCGCAAACCTCTCGACGCCGTTGACCTTCACACCGGCCGATCTGGCCGGGCCCATATCGAGCGCAGCGACGTGGCCATCCTGCCGCGCGCCGCGATCGTCGGCGAGGCGATGGTGGCACTGGTGCTCGCCGACGCGCTGCTCACCAGCTTCGGCGGCGACACGGTGGGCGACCTGCGGGCGGCCGTGCGGCGGCGACGGGCGCGTTCAGCCCGGCCGCGGGCGATCGACGTGGCGGGACCCGAGTGAGCGGGGTCGGATCGGTCGGCGGGCTCGCCTTTCGACTGCTCGGACAC
>JBBSMF010000045.1:0-7808 GCA_038233295.1 Candidatus Limnocylindrales bacterium
AGGCCGATGCTTCGACCACCCGCGCCACGGCGCCCGGCGTCAGGCCCTCACGCTCCAGATAGACCAGGAGCTCTGCGTCCTCCTCGGCCTCCTCCGTGATGCGGTAGATGGTGATCTCCTCGCCGGAGGGCACCTCGCTGAGGCGGGTCCCCGGGGGCCGGCTGCGCGCCGCCGTGGCATCGATGGGATTGCCGTGCGGGCAGGTGGGGGGATCGCCCAAAAGGCGGGCGATGCCGGCCTCGACCCGCGGGGAGATGGCGCTCTGTAGCCGCGCCGCTTCCTCATCCGACTCTGCCCAACCCAGGCCGATGACACGCGTCAGCAGCCACTCGAGCAGTGCATGGCGGCGGAAGATCGTATCGGCCACACCGATGCCGGCCTTGGTCAGGGCCAGCGAGCGATCGGGCGAGACGACCACCAGCCCGTCGTGCGCCAGCCGTCCGACCATCTCCGATGCGGCCTGGGTGGTGACACCCAGCTTGCGTGCCAGGGCCGCGGTCATGGCCGGTCCCTCCCCACCGGCCATCCAGCGCAGTGCCAGCAGGTACCCCTGACTCGCCTCGGAGAGAACAGCGGGTGACCCTTCATCGCGGCGTCGGTTCATACCGGGCATGGTAACTGCGCCGTATGTTCAAGCCTCCCTGACTCGATCATGCAAGGGCGCTTGACCACTTTCCCCGGGCGCGCTAGGATGCGCCCCGCAAATCCGACCCGCTGACTCGGCAGTTCAGACCGGAGGACCTCATGGATCGTGCCGCTCTCGCCCCTCGCCGGCGTTCCCATCACGTGGGAGTGGTGACCGTGATGCTGGGCGCCATCCTGCTCGCCGCGTGCAGCACGGGAGCACCGCCCACCGCTCCCGTCGGCACCAGCGCCTCCCGTGACCCCTCACCCGCCGGAAGCGCGTCGGCAGGCCCCAGCACCAGCCTGACCGTCTATTCCGGTCGAACGGAAGAGCTCGTCGGCCCGCTCCTGGAGCAGTTCGAGACAGCGTCGGGCATCGCGGTGCAAGCTCGTTACGGCGACTCGGCGGAACTTGCCGCCCTGCTCCTGGAGGAGGGCGACCGGTCACCGGCGGACGTCTTCTTCTCGCAGGATGCGGGGGCGCTGGGGGCATTGGCGGAGGAAGGGCTTCTAGCTCCGCTCGATCCGGAAGTGCTCGGTCGAGTCGATGCCCGGTTCCAGGACGATGAGGGGCGCTGGGTCGGCGTCAGCGGTCGTGCCCGGGTCCTGGCCTACTCCACGGAACGTCTCTCGGAGGCCGACCTCCCGGGCTCGGTCACGGACCTGACGGATCCCGCCTGGGCTGGCCGCATCGGTTGGGCCCCGACGAACGCCTCGCTGCAAGCCTTCGTGACCGCCTTCCGGCAGTTGGAGGGAGAGGAGGCCGCTCGCGCCTGGCTGGAAGGCATCGTGGCCAACGACCCGGTGGTGTATGCCAGCAACACCGATGCTGTTCAGGGCGTTGCCGCCGGCGAGGTCGATGTGGCTCTGGTCAATCACTACTACCTGATGCGACTCCTTGCCGAGAACGGTCCCGAGTATCCCGTGGCCAACCACTTCTTCCCCGGCGGCGACCTGGGATCGCTGGTGAACGCGGCGGGAGCGGCGATCCTGTCCTCCAGCGAGCGTGCTGACGCTGCCGCAGAGCTCGTCGACTACCTCCTATCGGAGGACGCGCAGACCTACTTCTCCGAGGAGACCTTCGAGTACCCGCTGGTCGGCGGCATGGCGGCGGATCCCGGGCTGCCCGCGCTCGATGAGATCGAGACGCCGGAGATCGACCTGAATGCCCTGGCCGACCTCCAGGGCACGGTCGAGCTGATGCGCGAGACGGGAGCCGTGGACTGACCGCGTACGGGTCTGGTCGCCGGACATAGCATGGCGCTGCCCGCGGTCCTTCGTCGCCCTGCTGTCGTCACGAGCGATCGACGGCCGCCAGTCGCGCTGCTGGCGGTGGTCGCGGTCATCGGCGTCCTGGCAATGCTGCCGCTGGCTTATCTGGTCATCCGAGCCGCTGGCGCCGACGAGCGTGCCCTGGAGCTCATCGCGCGGCCGCGCACCGTGGAGCTGCTGATCTCCAGCGTCGTGCTGTCGGCCGGCGTCGGGTTGGGCGCGATGCTGCTGGGCGTGCCGCTGGCCTGGCTCACGACGCGCACCGACCTCCCCGGCCGGCGCGCCTGGACGGTGCTCACCGTGGCGCCGCTGGCCGTGCCCTCCTACGTCCTGGCCTTCGCGCTCATCGCCGGGCTGGGTCCGCGCGGCGCCCTGAGCGGTGCCCTGGAGTCGCTCGGCGTGGAGCGGCTGCCCAGCATCTACGGGTTGCCCGGCGCGTTGCTGGTGCTCACGCTGGCCACCTATCCCTATGTGCTCCTGGCCACGCGGGCCACTCTCATGCGCGCCGATCCAGCACTGGAGGAGGCAGCCAGATCGTTGGGCGACAGCTTCGGCACCGCCTTCCGCCGGGTGACCCTGCCGCTGCTAGCACCGGCCATCGGCACCGGCGCGCTTCTGGCCGCGCTCTACGCCATCTCCGACTTCGGAGCCGTGTCGATCCTGCGCTTCGACTCGTTCGCCCGGGCCATCCATGTCCAGTACCGCTCCTCGTTCGACCGTTCCGGAGCGGCGGCCCTCGCGCTGCTCCTGGTGGCGGCAGCCTTCGCGCTGGTCTGGGCGGAGGCACGGGTCAGGCGCCGACGCGCTGCCCTCCAGGTGCCCCACGGCGCCCGTCGCGTCGCGCGCGTCGTCCCGCTGGGGCGCTGGCGCTGGGCGGCGGTGGCCTTCTGCGCAACGGTGGTCGGGCTGGCGTTGCTCTTGCCGGCGGTCACCATCACGTACTGGCTGGTGCGCGGCCTGGGACAAGGTGAGCCGCTGCAGCTGCTGGCTCATCCCATCCGCGACTCGCTGGTGGCAGGTGCGGCGGCAGCGGCCGTGGCTATCATCCTGGCCCTTCCGGTGGCCTTTCTGGTGGTCCGCTACCCGGGCCGTCTGGCGTCCATCGCGGAACGGGCACTGTACGGGGCCTATGCCGTGCCGGGGATCGCGCTCGCCCTGGCACTGGTGTTCTTCAGCCTGAACGTGGTGCCGTTCCTGTACCAGACCCTGGCGCTGCTGGTGCTCGCTTACGCCGTGCGCTTCCTTCCGCAGGCCACCGGCACGACCCGCGCTGCGCTCATGCTGATCGGACCGCGGGTGCCGGAGGCGGCACGATCCCTGGGCCGTTCCCCGTTCCAGGTCTTGCGTAGCATCACCCTGCCGCTGCTGCGCCCGGGCCTGCTCGCGGGGGCGGCACTGGTCTTCCTCAGCACGATCAAGGAGCTCCCCCTGACGCTGCTCGTGGCTCCCACCGGCTTCGGCACCCTGGCCACGCAGGTCTGGGGGGCTGCCAACGAGGGATTCTTCGCGCGTGCCGCGGCGCCGGCCGCGGTGCTGATGCTCATCTCCCTGACTTCCGTGGCGCTCCTCCTGCGCGACGGCGAGCGCTCGGCATGACTGGCGCCGGCGTCCACCCAGAGGAGCAGCCCGCGGTGCGCCTGTCCGGCGTGGCGAAGCGTTTCGGGCCTGTCCGGGCGCTCGATCGCTTCGACCTGGAGCTCCGGTCCGGGTCCATGCTGGCGGTGCTCGGCCCGTCGGGCTGCGGCAAGACCACCGCGCTGCGGCTCATCGCCGGCTTCGAGCGCCCGGATGCGGGCACGGTCGACGTGGGCGGCCGCCGGGTCGCTTCGTCGGGCGCCAGTGTGCCGCCCGAGCGTCGTCGGGTCGGCGTCGTCTTCCAGGACTTCGCACTGTTCCCACACCTCTCCGTGCGGGACAACGTGTCCTACGGGATCCGCCGCGATCCCGATCGGGACGTGCGCGTCGACGAGCTCCTGGAGCTGGTCGGGTTGCGCGGCGACGACCGCCGGATGCCCCACGAGCTCTCCGGGGGCATGCAGCAGCGCGTGGCCATCGCCCGTGCCCTGGCGCCACGACCGGACGTCATCCTGCTCGATGAGCCCTTCTCCAACCTGGACCAGGCGCTTCGCACGCAGCTCCGCGCCGAGGTGCGCCAGATCCTGCGCGATGCGCGCCAGAGCGCCATCTTCGTCACGCACGACCAGGGCGAGGCATTGACCCTCGCCGATGAGGTGGCGGTCATGGCACGCGGCCGCATCGAGCAGGTGGCTGCGCCGGAGGTCATCTACGCCGAACCAAGCAGCCCGTTCGTGGCCACCTTCGTCGGTGTCGCCAACCTCCTGCCCGCCGAGTGCCGTGCCGGCATCGCCCTGACGCGCTTCGGGCCGGTGACGCTCATCGGGCGGCGCGATAAGCGTCGCGAGGGACGAGCCCTGTCACTCCTCCGCCCGGAGCACTTCCTGGTCCGTGATGCGCCCGACGGACCCGCCTCGGCGGATACCTGGCAGGTCATCGGGCGACGATTCTCTGGCTCGGAGATCCTGCTCGAGGTGCGCGCCACGGACGGTCAGCGAGTCTGGGTGGAGGCGGGTGGGCAGGTCCGCCGGCTGACCATCGGCGATCGTGTGGAGCTGCGCCTTCGGGATATCGAGACGGTCGCTTTTGCGCCTTCCGCGGGCCTCACCGCAAGGAGTCGGGATGAGCCGGCCGCACGGGAGGCGTTGGAGCCCGTCGAGCCGCCCGTACACTAGGGCGCGATGCGACGACTCATCGAGTGCGTGCCCAACTTCAGTGAAGGCCGCCGGATCGACGTGGTGGACGCGCTCGCGGGCGCGGTCAGCGAGACGCCGGAGATCCACCTCCTGGACCGCACCTCGGACCCCGACCACAACCGCAGCGTGCTCACCTTCGCCGGTCCGCCGCGGCCGGTGACCGAGGCGATGGAGCGCTTGGTGGGCCTGGCCCTCGCGCGGATCGACATGGAACGTCATACCGGCCAGCATCCGCGCATGGGAGCGGTGGACGTGATCCCCTTCGTGCCGCTGGGCGACACGTCCCTGGACGAGACCGTCGCGCTGGCGGAGGTCTTCGCGGAGCGCATCGCCGAGCGGTTCGAGCTGCCCGTCTACCTGTACGCAATGGCCGCCACTCGACCCGAGCGACGCATCCTGGCCGACGTCCGGCGGCCCCAGTACGAGGGGCTGAAGGCGCTCATCGGGGAGGATCCGGAACGGACACCCGACTTCGGTCCCCGACGGTCGCACCCCACTGGTGGTGCCGTGGCAGTGGGCGCGCGGCCGTTCCTCATCGCCTACAACATCAATCTGGGATCGGAGGACGTGGGTCTCGCCAAACGCATCGCCGGCGCCGTGCGAGAGAAGGGCGGCGGCCTGCCGCGGGTACAGGCCCTGGGGCTCTACCTGGAGGATCTGCGCTGCGCCCAGGTCTCCATGAACCTGCTCGACCACGCGATCACGCCCATCTGGCAGGTCTGGGAGCGGGTCCGAGACCTTGCTGCGGCAGAAGGCGTGGAGCTGCGCGAGTCGGAGCTGATCGGGCTGGCACCGCTGGCCGCCCTGACGGAGGTGGCCGACCACATCGGCGTCCTGCCGGCTGGATCGGATGCGGAGCGGATCACCGAGGCTGCGGCCTGGCTGCGCATCCGCGATTTCCAGCCGGCCAAGGCGCTCGAGCTGCGCCTGGCGCAGGCTGAGGCAGGCGACGACGCCTGACCGCGGGGCGCGGGACCTGCTCATCACCGGTGCCGCGGAGGTCGCGACGCTGGCCGGCGGGCTCCGACGAGGCTCCGCGCAGGGCGACGCCTCCGCGCTGCGTGCCGATGAGTCGGGGCCGCTCGCTGTGGCGGTGGTGGCGGGACGGATCGCGTCGGTCGGGCCAGAGCCCGAGGTGCGAGCGCGACTCGTCGGGCTGGGCATCGATCCCGAAGGCGCCGACCTGATCGATGCCGCTGGCGGAACGATCACGCCCGGCCTCATCGACGCCCATACCCACCTGGCCTTCGCCGGGACGCGGGAGGGTGAGCTGCGGCTGCGCCAGGCGGGCGCCGGATACCTGGGCATCCTGGCCGCCGGCGGTGGGATCCTGTCGACGGTGGAGCGGACGCGCGAGGCGACCTCAGACGCCTTGCTCGACCACGGTCGCCGCTGGAGCAGGGAGATGCTGCGCCACGGCGTGACCACAGCAGAGGTGAAGTCGGGCTATGGGCTTGACCTGGAGACGGAGCTGCGCCTGCTGGATGTCTACCGTCAGCTGGACGCGGAGGGTCCTCTGGAGCTCGTGCCGACCTTCCTGGGAGCGCACGCCGTTCCGCGCGAATTCACGGGGTGGGTGGACGGCTATGTGGAGGACATCGTGGCGCGGCAGCTGCCGGCCATCGCGGAGCAGGGCATCGCTCGCTTCTGCGACGTGTTCTGCGAGCGCGGCGTCTTCGACGTGGAACGGTCGCGACGCGTCCTCCGAGCGGGTCAGGCACACGGTCTCGCCGCGCGGCTCCACGCCGATGAGCTGCACGACTCGGGCGGTGCCGCGCTCGCCGCCGAGATCGGCGCCGTCTCCGCCGATCACCTGGCGGCCATCTCCGAGGAGGGCATCGAGACCCTGGGACGAGCGGCCCAGGAGGGCCGTCCAGTGGTGGCGACCCTGCTGCCGGCGACCACCTTCTACCTCATGGCACAGCGCCATGCGCCGGCCAGGGCGCTGGTCGATCGGGGCGTGCCGGTGGCCCTGGGCACGGACTTCAATCCCGGCACCTCACCGGTGCCCAACCTCCAGGTCGCCATGTCGATGGCCACCATCGAGCTCGGGCTATCGGCCACGGAGGCCCTCGTGGCGGCCACCATCAACGCAGCGCACGCGGTCGGGCTGGGTGGGACGCACGGGGCGCTGGAGGAGGGTCGTGCCGGCGATGTCGTCATCTGGGACGTGCCGCGCCACGAGCTGATCACCTACTGGCTGGGCGCCGAGCTGGTCCGCGATGTCGTGAAGTCGGGGCGCCATGTCCATCAGGCGCGTCCGCTGCCGCACCACTAGACCTTGGCGCGCGACTCCAGGACCACGACCGTGGTCTCTGGGGGGACCGTGGAGATGGTCACGCTGAGCTTGGGGACCGGCGTGACGTGCTGCACGCTCATCTCGTGCATGAAGCGATCAAGGGCACCCCGTGCCGCCTCACCGTCGCCCACGAGCATGGGCACGATCAGCCGCGCATCGACCTGCGTGGCCACCTCCGCCGCCTTGGCCGCCGTGAGCGCCGAACCGATGGGCACGCAGACCACGTCCGCCGAGCCGATCTCCCCCAGGCCCTCCTCGTCCAGAAGGTGGCCCAGGTCGCCCAGGTGAACGACGTGCAGCCCATCCAGCTCGTAGACGAAGCAGGTGTTGTGGCCGCGCTGGCGGCCCTTGTCGTCGTCGCGGAAGGTCCGCACGCCGTTGATGAGGACCTCGTGGACCTCATACTCGCCGGGGCCGTCGAGGACGAAGGCCGGGTCCAGGCTGGTCGGCCGCATCGGTCCTTCCGAGGTGCCGTTCGAGCGATCGGCCTTGCCACGCGTCGGTGGGGGCGCGTCGTCGGGGTGGCTGTAGGTCACGATGTCGGCCGTCAGGCCGCGACCCGTGGGACCGACCACGGAGCGGTAGGCGTCGGCCGCCACGACCCCTTCCCGTCCCTTGAGCCGGAGGCACGTATCGCCGTACCAGGTGATCTCCATGGCAGGCATCCTGCCACACAGAAAAGAACGAGGGGCGCCTGCCCAATCGGCGCCCCTCGTTCCGAGGGAGGGAGAGGGAACAGGAAGCGATGCTTCTCGTTCCGCTCTATCAATGTAGACGCCCACGATGAAGGCACCAGAGGGGAGACGGTGAAGAAACGCACACCTTCTGGCAGGATGGCGGCG
>JBBSMF010000046.1:0-7756 GCA_038233295.1 Candidatus Limnocylindrales bacterium
AACACGACCAGCGCGTCCGTAGTGGGCAGCTTCGCCACCAGCGTCTCGACCTCGCCGGACGGTGCCGTCCAGGCCGGCACGCCCTGCTCCGCGCACCACTGTACCGCCCGGTCCCGCAGCAGCAGGGCGGCCGGGTTGGTGGGGTTGAAGGCAAGCCCCAGCCGCGTCATGCGCTGGCCGCCGGGACGGACAGGTGCAGGAAGATCTCGTGATTGCCGGCCGGACCCACCAGGCTCGACTCCACCTCACCCTCCACGGTGAGGCCCAACCCGCGGGCATGGTCACGGACCCGCACCACGGCAGCGCTCCGGACCGACGGATCGCGCACCACACCCTTCGGCGCGTCCCTGGGCCCGGCCTCGAACTGGGGCTTGACCATAGCCACTATGGCCGCTCCCGGCTCCACGGCGCTGAGCACGGCATCAAGCACCCGCGTGAGGGAGATGAAGGAGACGTCGATGACCGCCAGGCTGATCGGCTCCGGCAGTCGCATGGCTTCCGCTTCGGTGGGAAGGAGTCGCCGAACGTGCGTCCGCTCCAGGGAGACGACGCGCGGATCGACGCGAAGTGACTCGGCCAGCTGTCCGCGGCCCACGTCCAGAGCATAGACGCGCCGCGCGCCGCGCTGCAACAGACAGTCCGTGAAACCTCCGGTCGAGGCACCCACGTCCAGGCAGACCCGTCCGGCCGGATCCACGGCGAACGCCTCCAACGCCCCACACAGCTTCTCGCCGCCGCGCGAGACGAACGGGGCTCGCTCGACCAGTGAGGTCACCAGATCCGAAGCCACCATGTCGCCCGGCTTCCGATCCGTGCGAGCTCCATCCGCTGAGCCGACCCGCACGCGACCCGCCAGGAGCAGTGCCTGCGCCCGCGAGCGCGTCTCGACCAGGCCGCGCTCCACCAGCAGCTGATCGAGGCGGATACGATCCACCCGCGCTGGTGACGCCCGACCGCCGCGGCTCAGGCCGAGCGAGCCTTGATGGTCTGGCGGGGTCGAGCAGGTCGAGCCTCCACCGCGCCGAGCGCCTCGTGGACCTGCTCCAGCAGTCCCTCCACGTCAAGGCGGGTGAGGCGCCGCAGGTCGCCCACGGAACCATGGTCCACGAAGCGGTCACCGGAGAGGCCGATGATCCGGACAGGCACCGCGCGCAGCGCGCCCTCCCGCAGGCCTGCCTCGGCCAGCGCCTCCAGCACAGCCGCTCCGAAGCCGCCCACGGCCACGCTCTCCTCCAGCGTGACCACGAGCTTCTTGCCGCGTGCCTGCGCCACGATCAGCTCCGCGTCGAGGGGCTTGGCGAAGCGTGCGTTGACGACACTCACCGACCAGCCCTCGTCACTCAGCTGCTCGGCCACCTCCAGGGCGCGTCTTACGATGGGCCCGAAGCCGACCAGCAGCACCTCGGAGCCCTCTCGGAGGACCTCGCCCCTCCCGACCGGGATGGGATCCGCGTCCACCGCCGGCAGGTCGAAGCCGGCGTCCCGCGGGTAATGCAGCGCGAACGGGTGTTCCTGGCCGAAGGCCGTGCGCAGGAGACGCCGCAGCTCCTGCTCGTCAGAGGGAGAGGCCACGATCAGATTTGGCAGCTGGCGCTGCGCGGGGATCGTGAACATGCCCTGGTGGCTGGTGCCATCCTCGCCCACCAGTCCGGCACGGTCGACGCCGATGACCACCGGCTGATCGTTCTGGCACACATCGTGCACCATCTGATCGAAGGCTCGTTGCAGGAACGTGGAATAGAGCGCCACGAATGGGCGACGCCCGCCCAGGGCCAGACCGGTGGCCATCGTGATGGCGTGCTGCTCGGCGATGCCGACGTCGTAGAAGCGGTCGGGAAAGGCGGCCTGGAACTTGGAGAGGCCGGTCCCGGTGGGCATGCCCGCCGTGATGGCCACCACCCGCGGGTCATCCTGGCCGATGGCGATGAGCTCCGTGGCCAGCACCGCCGTGTAGTTGGGCGGCTTGGACCGGGCCGCGGCCGCCTGCGTCGCGGACAGGGTGGCGTCACCGTCATTGGCCACGCCGTTGGCCATCGCCGCGCCTCCGCCGGTCGTCGCCTCCATTAGCGCCATGGGCGGGAGGGCCGCGCCGTGGAAGCCGATCTTGTCCGCCTCGGCCGGCCGATAGCCACGTCCCTTGCGCGTTCGGACATGGACGATCACCGGACCGTCCAGGGCGTTGAGCGTCCGCCGGAAGGTCCTGTCGAGGGCTTCCAGGTCGTGGCCGGGCAGCGGCCCGATGTAGGTGATGCCCAGCTCCTCGAAGAGCTGGCCGGGTTGCGCCAGGTTGACCACCGATCGGCGCAGCCGTCGCGACCACTCCAACGCGCCGGGACCGATGAGCGGGAGGCGCACGACCAGGTCGTCATAGGCGCGCTTGGACCCGCGCCACGTGCGCGAGAGCTTGATCCGGCTCAGGTAGGTGCTGATGGCCCCGACCGTCGGCGAGATGCTCATCTCATTGTCGTTGAGCACGATCAGCATGCGGGTCTGCCGGTGCCCGATGTCGTTCAAGGCCTCCAGCGCCATGCCGCTCATCAGCGCGGCATCACCCACGATCACGGCCACGCGCTCGGAGCCGCCACGCTGGTCGCGGGCCAGGGCGAGCCCCTCCGCGATGGAGAGCCCGGTGCCTGCATGGCCGCCGTCGAAGACATCGTGCTCGCTCTCGCTGCGTCGGGGAAAGCCGCCAACTCCGCCGATCTGGCGCAGCGTCCCGAACCGCTCGAGGCGCCCCGTGAGCAGCTTGTGCGCGTAGGCCTGGTGGCCCGTGTCCCAGACCAGCCGATCGTGCGGTGAATCGAGGATGCGGTGCAGCGCGACCGTCAGCTCCACCACGCCCAGGGAGCTGCCCAGGTGGCCGCCGGTCCGCGCGACGGTGGAGATGATGGTCGACCGCAGGTCGCGGCACAGCTCCAGCAGCTCCGCCTCGCGCAGGCGGCGGAGATCGGCGGGGCCGGAGAGGCTTTCCAGAACGGACACGCAGGACTCCCTGATGCGGGCTCGTCTCTGTCCATCGGGACGAACGAGCCTCTGCTCACGTTTCGCGCGGGCGGCCGGTACCGATGAGTCTGCGCGATTCTAGCGGCTCAGACACTCCTGCCGGGCTGGCGCGTGGGGTCGGTCCGGGACGCTGCTCAGATCGCCTCGCCGTCGTCCGGCGTCAGGTCGACCATGCGCAGCGCACCGCCGGCCTGATCGACCAGTCGTTGGATCCGGAGCTCTGCGCTGCTGAGCAGACGCGCGCAGTGCTCGTGAAGGACCACGCCACGCTCGTAGAGCTCGATGGAACCCTCCAAAGGAAGGCCGCCGGTCTCGAGACGGCCGACCACCGATCGCAGTTCGGCCAGGGCACGGTCGAAGGGCAACGCGGCGATCTCTGGGTCGGGGAGGCCCGCGGTGGGCGCTTCAGGGAGGGCCGTCGGAGTCGGGTCGGTCACGGGGCCGAGTCTCGCACGTGCTCCACGCGGACGTCCACCTCACCGCGCGCCAGGCGCACCGAGAGCGCATCGGCCGGCGCAACGTGCCTCGCGTCGCGCAGGATGCGGCCGTCGCGGTCACGCACGATGGCGTAGCCCCGTTCGAGGGTCGCGAATGGGCTCAGCGCCGAGAGCCCTGCCGACTGGCGGGCCAGATCGCTCCGAGCCCGTGCGAGGCGTCCGCTCAGGAGCATCGGCAGCCGGTCATCGGCGCGGGCCAGCCGGCCAGCTTCGATCTCCAGCCGACCCTGCGCCGCACGCGTGGCGCGATCGAGGAGCAGACCGATGCGCTCGCGCTCGGCGTGGAGATAGGCCCTCGGATGCAGGCCGTCCAGGGCACGCCGTTCCGCGTCCAGACGGCGGCGTGGCTCGGCGATCGAGCGCTGGGCGCCCGCTGTGAGCCGGCCACCCAGCACCTGCAGCCGCGCAAATTGATCGTCTCGCGAGGGAACGGCAAGCTCGGCAGCCACCGACGGCGTGGCGGAGCGAACGTCGGCCGCGAACTCGGCCAGCGTGACGTCGGTCTCGTGGCCCACCCCCACGATCACCGGACAGGGGTGTGCGGCGATGGCTCGGACCACGGCCTCCTCGTTGAATGCCCAGAGATCCTCCAGGGAGCCACCGCCGCGCGCCACGATGACGACGTCGGTGGCGCGGCCGCTCACGGGGTCCGTCCAGCGCGCCAGGCGCCGCAGCGCCGCCACGATGCTGGTCGCTGCGCCGGCGCCCTGGACCTGGCAGCCGGCGACCACGACGCGCGCCAGCGGCCAGCGCCGGGCGAGGACCTTGCGCATGTCCTGGAGCACTGCGCCTGAGAGGCTCGTGGCGATACCGATGGTCCGTGGCCACGGCGGGAGTGGCCGCTTGCGCTTGGCTTCGAACAGCCCCTCGGCCGCGAGCTGTGCCTTGAGCGCCTCGAAGCGCAGCGCCAGGTCACCGAAGCCCGCCGGCTGAAGCGTGTCCACGTAGAGCTGGTACGCGCCCTGCGGCTCGAAGACGTCCAGGCGTCCGTGGGCCACCAGGCGCAACCCGGTCCGCGGTTCGAAAGGGATGGCCAGCCGATCGTCACGGAAGATCATGCAGCGCAGCTGGGCGCGCTCATCCTTCATCGTGAAGTAGCAGTGGCCGGCGGACGATACGCTGACCTGCCCGACCTCCCCCTCCACCCATATGTCACGCAGACGCGGGGCCTCACGCAGCGTGTCACGGACGATACGCGTCACGTCACCCACGGCCAGGATGCGCGGCCCGGGCATCGGTGCCGAAGCCACTTCCCTGGCGCCACGGGCCAGGAGCTCATCGAACGAAAGCGGCGGCTGCTCGTCCGGCCGCTGGCGGCTCACCGCCTCAGACCCGTGTCTGGTACTCGCCGGTGCGCGTGTCGATGCGGATGACATCGCCCTCGGCCACGAAGATAGGCACCGTCACCACCAGACCGGTCTCCAGCGTGGCGGGCTTCCGGGCCCCGCTCTGGGTATCCCCGGCAAAGCCCGGCTCCGTCTCGGTCACCAGCAGCTCCACGGTGATGGGCAGCTCCACGCCGATCGTCTCGCCCTCGTGGGTCGTTCGATCGAGCGTCATACCCTCCTTGATGTAGCCCACGGCTTCAGCCAGCTGCTGTGCGCTGATGGAAAACTGCTCGTACGACTCGATGTCCATGAAGTGGAAGTCGTCGCCGTCGCGATAGAGGAACTGGACGGGACGCTTGTCGAGGAAGGCTCGCGGCCACTTCTCACCGGCCTGGAAGCTGCGCTCGACGGTCTGTCCACGCTTGATGTTCTTGAGCTTGATGCGGATCTGCGCCGAGCCGCGACCCATCTTGATGTGGTGGTAGTCGAGGACCTGCCAGAGCTCGCCGTCGAGCTCTATGGCGATGCCCTTGCGCAGATCGCCGGTCGAGACCATGAGTCGGTGGTTCTCCTGGTGCGTGGCGCACGCCAACCGTCGTGGCCTGCGTTAGGCGCCGATTCTACCGGAGGGGCGTTCGGGCTCCGCCCGGCGTGCACCGTGACGGTGGCCTCTCCGTGGAGCGTCGAGCGCATGGCAGCCTGCGTTAGAGTCAAGAGATGCGAAGGTCTCGGCGGTCCAACGCCCGAACGCCAAAGGGCAGTGAGGCCCTGTGCCCGAGGCGCTAGCCGCCGGTCTCTGGGGACTCGCCGCCGCCTCG
This sequence comes from Candidatus Limnocylindrales bacterium, assembly GCA_038233295.1. Taxonomy (GTDB): domain Bacteria; phylum Chloroflexota; class Limnocylindria; order Limnocylindrales; family CSP1-4; genus Palsa-1032. The sequence goes on from JBBSMF010000046.1 coordinate 5,647, forward strand.
CCCCTCGTCATGGGTGCTCTGCTTGCCTTGACCCTGCGCATCCGGCCCCGAACGCTGGCGCTGATCATGGGCTTCGGTGCGGGGGCGCTGATCAGCGCCGTTGCCTTCGACCTCTCCATCGAGGCGTTCGAACGGGGCGGGACGGGATCCTTCGCCGGCGGCCTCGCCATGGGAGCGATCGTCTTCTTCGCCGGAGACCGACTGCTAGATCGCCTGAGCAGAGAGAAAGGTGATGAACCGGCTAGCGAGGGAACGATCAGCCAGACCGCAGGTCCGGCCATCGTGCTGGGCGTCCTGCTCGATGGCCTGCCAGAGTCGGTCGTGCTTGGCGCCAGCTTGTTGAGCGGCTCGGGCATCGGTGTCTCCCTGGTCGCCGCGATCTTCGTCTCGAACCTGCCAGAGGGCCTGGCCGGCGCCCGCGACCTGTCCGACGAGGGTCACAGCCGCCGCTGGATCCTCGGGCTGTGGCTGAGCGTGGCTCTCCTGTCTGCAGTAGCCGCAGCGGTCGGCAATGTCCTGCTCGGTGGCATGAGCGCAGAGCCTGTGGCGATCGTGCAAGCCTTCGCAGCCGGGGCCATCCTCGCGATGCTGGCCGACACGATGATGCCGGAGGCGTTCGCCAAGGGAGGCGACCTGGTGGGCCTGGCCACCGTCCTGGGTTTCGCTTCCGCCTTCCTGCTCTCGACGTCCGGCCCGACCTGACCAGGCCACACCGCGGCGTGATGGATCTGGGACGCGCCCCGGCGGCTGCTACTCCCCCACTACGGTGACGTCGCGCGGGAAGCGGGTGAGGCGCTCCAAGCGGCGCGCCTCAGTGTCGAATGAGACCAGGTCCTCGATGCGCACGCCGGTCACGTCGTCGAGGTAGACGCCCGGCTCCACGGAGAAGACCGTGGGCGATGGCAGCGGCGCCTCCGGCGCCAGGCGGCCCAGTGAGGGCGACTCGTGCGTGGCCAGGCCGATGCCATGTCCCAGGCCGTGGCCGAAGTGTTCGCCGTGGCCAGCGGCGGCGATGACCTCGCGGGCGGCGGCATCCACGGACCGGTTGGATGGCCGCTCCCCCGCTGCCACGGCGTCCGACAGCGCCGCGAAGGCGGCTTCCTGCGCAGCTGCGACCAGCTCATAGATGGCCAGGTCGCGTTGCGAGGGCTCGCCCACGAACAGCGTGCGCGTCATGTCGGAGCGATAGCCCGCCACTTGCGCCCCGAAGTCGAAGAGCAGCACCTCACCGTTGTGCACCGGCCGATCCGTGGGCGAGCCATGTGGCAGCGCTGCCCGCTCCCCAGCCAGGCACGCCACGTCGAACGCCAGGGCTTCCGCGCCGTTCGTGCGCATCTCCCATTCCAGCTGGAGGGCCAGCTCATGCTCCGTCACTCCGGGCCGGATGGCGGGGAGCAGCCGCTCCAGCGCCGCGTCGGCAACGGCGCAGGCGGCCGCGATGCGCTCCAGCTCCACGGGCTCCTTGGTCTGCCGCAGCTCCTCCACCCAGCCCTCGACAGAGACCAGCTCCACCTCCGGCGCAGCAGCCGCGAGGAGGGCCCACGTGGCGTGGCTGACGAGGTCACCCTCTACGCCGATGCGCCGGATGCCGTTGCTCCCACCGGTCGCCGACCGCAGGCTGGCCAGCAGCTCGGGCCAACGCCCCGCGAAGTCGTTGTAGACCTGCTCGACGCGAGCCTCGGGGCACTCGTCGCGAGCCTGGAGCGTGTAGCGGGAGTCGGCCATGACCACCACCTCGTCGCCGGAGATGAAGAACTGCCCCGAGACGCCCGCCACCTTCTCTTCTCCATCGCCCAGGGCGAACCCCGTGAGGTAGCGCGTGTTCTCCCGACTGACACCGAAGTAGGCGTCAACGCCGTCTCGCGCCATCAGCTCTCGGAGGCCTTCCAGACGCCGCGGCCGGGCCTCTCGATCAGCCTCGCGCCAGCGGACCAGGTCGTGCTCGCCGGGGGCAGCGACCGGATGATCGGAGACGACCGGCTCGCTCATCCGCCCTGACACTCGGCCACGTTCTGATTGTGCTCATCGAGAGAGGTCGCGAACCGATGCGTGCCTTCACCGCAGGCCACGAAGAAGAGCAGATCGGTGTCTACCTCCGGGTCGAGCGCGG
>JBBSMF010000047.1:0-7741 GCA_038233295.1 Candidatus Limnocylindrales bacterium
CTGCTTGTTGTAAAGCATCTCCTGGCAGCCCGGGCACTTGGTCCACAGGTCGGGCGGAAAGCTCTGGCCACGTGGCCGGAAGGGCAGCTTGATGGGCCTCAGAGCCCCCGACGCATGGTCACGGTGCCCGCTCCGCGGGTGCTGCCGGTGGCGACAGCGGGCCCACGGCCCCGGCGCCGAGCCAGCAGCGCCGCGCCGGCGAGGGACACGCCGCTGGCGATGGCGCCGCCCACCAGCAAGCTGCGTGCCCGCCGGTCGCCGTCTTCGTGGTCGGGCCCGAGGTCGCGGGGGAAGGTCAGCAGCCGGCCTGGTGGCGCAGGGAGAAGGCGCCCCTCGGCCTGCGCGCGCAGGCGTTGCGCGAGCCCTTCCTCGAAGAGGAACGAAGGGTGGAAACGCTGGAGTGAACGATCCAGCAACTCGGCCGTGGAGACGATGGCGGGCGGCAGGTCGGCTGCGGTGGGGATGACAGCGGGACGTGCGCCGGCACGACGGGCCAGCAGGCCGTCCAGGTAGACGTCCACGGCGAGAGACTCGCGCTCGTCCATCACGAGGGCCGGGAGCCGCCCAGCTCTTCCGCCACGCTGCGCAGGGCGCGGTGCACCAGCGTGCGGACGGCGCCCTCCGAGCGGCCCATGACCTGGCCGACCTCGCGGGCGCTCATCTCCTCCACGAAACGCAGGGTGAGTGCGCGTCGGCGGTCTTCCGGCAGACGCTCGATGGCCGCCCGGACACGCGCCATGAGCTCCCGCCCGACGACCTCGGCTTCCGGATCGTCCGTGGCCACGATGGCCAGGGCGTCGTCCAAGGCCGCCGTCGGATGCCGGCGGGTCCAGCGACGCTGGTTGGAGAGGGCGTTCCGCGCGATCCGGAACAGCCACACACGAAACGTGGAGGCATCACCGTCGCCCTGCTCTCGGAAGCGGGGCAGGCCCTGGAGCGCCTTCAGGAAGACCTGCTCGGTCAGATCCTCTGCGGCGTGCGGGTCGCGGGTCTCGTAGAGGGCGAAGCTGTACACCTGGGCCACATACCTGCGATAGAGCGCTTCGAATGCGCCATGGTCGCGACGCGCGGCTTCCACGGCAGGACGGTCCGCGTCACAGGGGATCGGGCGTTGGGGCGCCTCCTCCCTCCCTCTACCGAACACCGGGGCAGTCTATCCGTTACGCCGACGCACTCCCGGCGCGGGTCGAACGTGGCAGCTCCATGATGCGGCAGCGGATCACCTCGCCCGAATCGATGGCCAGCGGCGCCTCGCGGCCAGCCAGGCCGTCGGCCTGCACCAGGAGCGCCCCCGACTCGGGATCCACGCCGGCCGCCAGCCCGCTGACGATCCGACCGCCCAGGTCCACCTCGACGCGCCGGCCGGTGGTGCGCTGTCGCTTGCTCCAGCCGCCGGCATCGAAGGCGCCTCTGACCAGCGCTTCCAGTCGCGGCTCGAGCCGCGCCAGCCAGCCGTCGAGCAGTGCATCGCGATCGACCGGGCGGCCGCCGGCGGTCTCGCGCAGGCTGCTCATGAAGGGAGCCAGATCGGGCGGGAACTCCGCTGCCTGCCAGTCGACGTTGATGCCGATGCCGATGGCGGCGCTGGCGACCCGATCGCCTTCGGATAGGGTCTCGCCCAGCACGCCAGCCACCTTCAGCAGCCGGCCGTCCGGACCATCGACGGTTAGATCGTTGGGCCACTTGATCCAGAGGGTCTCGTCACGCAGGCCGGCCACCGCCTCGGCCGCGTCCATCATCGCCAGAGCGATCGTGGCGGCGAGGCGCCAGGCGTGGCGAAGCGGCATGCCCCTGGGCGTGAACCCGGCCGAGACGAGCAGCGCGGCGCCGGGCGGCGCGGTCCAAGCACGGTCCTGGCGGCCGCGGCCGGCGGTCTGTTCGTCGGCCACGGCGATGCACACGCCCGGCGTACCCTCCGCCAGCCACTCGCGCACGATGCGCTGCGTGGAGTCGACCCGGCCGAACCGCTCCAGCCGGCTTGGGAAGGGCGTCGCATCCATCCCGCCGATTGTGGCCGAACGCCGAGGACGGATGTATCGGGCGGGCGTAGCGGGCGGGCGTAGCGGGCGGGCGTAGCGGGCGGGCGTAGCGGGCCGGAGGGTGCCGCTGCCGAGCCTGCGAAGGCCCAGGCGGGGACCCGCCTGTCATACGCGCATGGAGGTCGCGTGAGCCAGCAGGCACCCGATCGCGGGGCATGATCGTCGCGTGGCAAGGACGATTCGTGCCCTCTTTGTGGCCGTTTCCATGACCAACGCGCACCGACGGCGCGTGTGGCAGACAAGCCGAGAAGGCGGCCCCGGACCCCGCTGGCTAACGCGACCGTGGCGCACATATGTCAGGCGCTGGCCTCACGCGAAGGGGATCCGATGCGCCGACCGGGATGGGAAGCCGTTCAGGTAGATGGAGACCCGATGCCGATGACGCCCTGGGGGCGCGGCCGAACGACCATCGACCGCCCGGCCAGGCCGGCAGAACCGGCTTCGCGCTCCAAGGCACTCGCCACCTCCGCCGCGAGACCAGATCGGTCCGCGAAAGCCAGGATTGTCGAGCCAGCGCCCGAGAGACAGGCGCCCAGTGCCCCCGCCGCCCGGGCCGCCGCGATGAGTCGGGGAAGCTCCGGGAAGACCGCCGCGCGGTAAGCCTCGTGGAGCCGATCCTCGGTCGCCGAGGCCAGCAACTCCGGGCGACCCGACGCCATGGCGGCCACCATGAGCGATGCCCGCGCCACGTTGTGCACCGCATCGCGGCGCGGCACGGAGTCCGGGAGCACGTCGCGCATGAGCTGTGTGGAAAGCGCACGATCCGGTATGTACAGCACCGCGAGGAGACCGGGTGGCGGCTCGAATCGCGCCAGCGCGTTGCCGGCCTCGACCTGCGCCACTACCGTGAAGCCACCCTGAAGTGCGGCGGCCACGTTGTCCGGATGTCCCTCGAACTCGCTGGCCAGCTCCAGCATCCGGTCCGAGGCGATGACGCCGCCGCCCAGCAGAAGGTCTGCCGCCGCCAAGCCGCCCACCGTCGCCGCGGCAGAGGAACCCAGACCCCGGGCGACAGGGATGGCGTTGTGCATCCGTACCCGCCAGGCGAGATCCTCGACGCCTGGAACGCCGATCTCCAGAAGCCCGCGCCGCAGAGCCTGGCTGAACCGGTCCGAGCCGTCGGTCGGGAGCACGTCGGAGCCTTCACCGTCGACCGCCACTACGATGGTTCCGGGCGGGATGTCGTCCGCGCGCACCACCGTGCAGATGTTGGACAGGTCGAGCGCCAGAGCAAGGGTATCGAAGCCGGCACCCAGGTTCGCGCTCGATGCCGGCACGTCCACCGTGACGGGGCCCGCCGAGGCGATCACGATCGCCTCACCGCTGTGGTCGCCTCACTGCTCCTGACGCCTCACCAGCCCAGGGCTCGGCGCACTCCGGCGGCAGAGGGCTCCGCCTCCAGGACGGGTAGCGGCGCCTCCCGCCGCGCCGTGTCGGGGTCCTTCAGTCCGTGTCCGGTGAGCACACAGACGATGGTCGCACCAGGGTCGATGGCTCCCTCTGCGGCGAGCTTGCGCACGCCTGCCACGGACGCCGCGCTGGCCGGCTCGCAGAAGATTCCCTCGTAGCGCGCCAGGTCCCGGTACGCGTCCAGGATCTCCTCGTCGGTCACGGCTTCGATGCGCCCGCCGGACTCGTCTCGTGCCTGGAGGGCGGCGGCGCCGCTGGCCGGGTGGCCGATGCGGATAGCGGTGGCCACCGTCAAAGGATCATCGACCCGATGGCCCAGTACGAGCGGCGCGGCGCCGGACGCCTGGAAACCCAGCATGATGGGCCGCGTCTCGACGAGTCCGGCCGAGCGGTATTCGCTGAAGCCCTTCCAGTAGGCGGTGATGTTGCCCGCGTTGCCGACCGGGATGGCCAGATAGTCGGGCGCACCGCCCAGGTCCTCGCAGACCTCGAAAGCGCCCGTCTTCTGTCCCTGGATGCGGAACGGGTTCACGGAGTTGACGAGGGTCATGGGATGGCCCGGGTCGGGATCGTCCATGATCTCGCGCACCGCCCGCAGGGCGCCGTCGAAGCCACCTTCGACGGCCACCACCCGAGCCCCGGCGGCCTGCGCTTGGAGCAGCTTGCCCGCCGCTACCTGCCCGTGTGGCAGCACGACCACGACCTCCAGGCCGGCGTGCGCGCCATACGCCGCGGCGGAGGCTGCGGTGTTGCCGGTCGAGGCGCAGATCAAGGCCCGGCTGCTCTCCTGCATGGCCTTGGCCACGGCCAGCACCATGCCGCGATCCTTGAAGGAGCCGGTGGGGTTCTGGCCCTCCACCTTGAGGTGCAGCATGGGGCAGCCGATGGCCCTTCCCAGCGTGCGGGCATGGACCAGCGGGGTGAAGCCCTCCCCCAGCGAGAGCAGCGGCGTGGCGTCGTCGACCGGCAGGAAGGCCTCGAAGCGTTGCAGCAGCCGTGGCCGGGCACCGGCGCGGGACTGCTGCTGGCGTAGCTGCCGGAGGACGTCGCTCATGCGCATCGCGCGAGGTTAGCAGCGGCGGCGCTCGCGGCCTGGCTACGCCTGGGCCGCGCGTGGATGGCACGCTCAGGGATGTGACGTGGACGGCGGTTACGTGCAAAGGGAGGAGCCACCGGCCCCGCGACCCGTGCATGGCTCCTTACCCGCGACCCGTGCATGGCTCCGCCGATGAGCGAGTGGACCAACGAAGGGCAACGATGTCGCAGCACACGGCCCTTCGGCGGTCGATCGGCCCGTCCCGCGTGCCAAGACGCTAGCAAGCGGATTCATTCGACGAGCCGCGCGCCATCCAGCGGTCCATTCGCTCCTGTCGTGTGCCGCCGTCCGTGACCGCCCTGACTTGCCCCAGGCGCTGGATGGGTTGCGAGGCCTACCCTACGGTCGTTGCGCCGACAGGCGCCACCGAGGGGGCGGGAAGCGGTGGCACGATGCCGAGCTGGACCATCGAACCAAGGTCGTCCATGACTGCCCATGCCTCGGCTATCCGGTCGTTCTCGATGCGGTAGCTCCAGACGTGGGCGCTGCGGAAGCTGCGGCCTGTCGGAGCGAGGCCCAGGAACTCACCGTGGTGGGTGCCGCTCATCCAGAGCCGTACCCACACCTGGTCGCCTTCCTCCACCATCCGCTCGATCTCGTAGTGAACATCCGGGAACCCGCGGGTGAGCCCGCGGAGCGCGATCCGGAAGTTCTCCGGTCCGCGGATCGGCGGGCTGAACGTATTGTGATTCTGGAAACCCGGATCGACGAGCTCGTCGAAGGCAGCGCCGTCGCGCGCGTTCATCGCCTCCCAGAGTCTCCGCACCAGGTCCTTATGGTTCGCACCCATCCCGTCGCCTCCACTATAGTGTTCCTGTAGTCGCTGTAGCGGTACGATAGCGGGATGGAGGCGGCTGTCAAGGGAGGCTCTCGGCGAGACCGCCAGGCGGCACGAACGCGCGCACGGATGGTCGCTGCCGCGCGGGAGCGGTTCGCGACACAGGGCTTCGTGGCCACTACGGTCCCGCAGATCGCGAAGCGGGCGGGCGTGGCCGTACCCACCGTCTACTGGGCCTTCGGCAGCAAGCGGGCACTGGTGAAGGCCATCCGTGATGAGTGGCTCGCGGAGGCTCGCACCGGCGAGCGATTGGTACGGGTGCTGGCCATCGACGAAGCCAGCGCACGCATGGACGCGGCCGCCGCCTTCATGGCGAACCAGTGGCTGACTGGCGCGGATGTGGTCGCCATCCAGCTCGATGCGATGCGGAGCGATGCTACGATCGCCGCAGACGTGCGAGGTGTTCTCGCGGAACGCGCACTCCGACTCCGTGCGATCGTCGAGCCGCTCGAGGGACTGTTTCGCGCGGGGGTCACCATGAGCCAAGCCGCGGACATCTTCCTCGCCCTCACGGCGTTCGAGGTATATCGGGACCTGATCGGCCGCGGCTGGACCACCGACGCATACACCCAGTGGCTGGCGCGCACGCTTCGGGAGTCGCTTCTCGCGCGACCGTGATGGCCGCGCTGATAGACTCGGCCGCTGTGAGCCAAACCCTGCGGAACCACGCCGAACCGCCCGACCCGGCCGCCTCGACGGACCCTCGAGGCCGTGTCTTCAGCGGCGTGCAGCCTTCCGGCCTGCCGCATATCGGGAATTACCTGGGCGCGTTCCGGAACTACATCGCGATGCAGGAATCGAACGATGCCATCTATTGCATCGTCGACTACCACGCGTTGACCTCTACGCACGACGGCGAGCTCATCCGGCGCAACACGCACGAGATGGCGCTGGGGCTGCTCTCCCTCGGCCTCGACCCTGAGAAGGCCGTCCTGTTTCGCCAATCGGACCGCCCCGAGCACGCCGAGCTGGGGTACCTGCTGAGCACCGTCGTCCCGGTCAGCTGGGTCGAGCGCACGCCCTCCTTCAAGGAGAAGAAGCGCGACCAGCCGGACGACGTGAACCACGCCCTGCTGACCTATCCCGTCCTCCAGGCCGCGGATATCGCCATCTACCACGCGAAGTACGTGCCGGTCGGGCGGGACCAGGCGGCGCATCTGGAACTGGCCCGCGAGATCGTCCGAGCCTGGAACACTCGCTATGGTCAGCTTTTCGTGGAGCCCGAGGCGGTATTCACCGACTCGCCCACCGTGAAGGGCACGGACGGCGTCCACAAGATGTCCAAGTCGACCGGAAACGTCATCGAGATCTTCGCGGACGAGCAGACCATCCGGAAGCAGGTCATGAGCATGGTCACTGATACGCAGCGCATCCTGCGCACCGATCCGGGCCGGCCCGAGGTCTGCAACGTCTGCCAGCTCCACCGCTTCTTCGGCGACGACTACGAGACCATCTGGGAGGGCGAACGGACGGCACGCACCGGCTGTGTGGACACGAAACGTCTGCTCGGCGATCGCATGCTGGGCTTTTTCGCCGAAGCGCGGGAACGCCGGCGGGAGCTTGAGTCGCGGCCCGGTCATGTGGAAGAGGTGCTGCGAGCCGGCGCCGAGCGACTGGCGCCCATGGCTCGGGAGACCATCCGCGAGGTGCACGCGCGGATGGGTCTCGGAGGAGTCCACAGCCGCTGACGGGAACCGGCACATGACCTCGCCGCGCTAGACTCGGGGCGCCATGACCAGCCAACCCATCCTGCCGGAGTCGGAGCGTCGGTGGCTCCACGCCCTGCTCGTGTTGGGGACGTTCGTGCTGGGCTTCCTGCTGCTGGGCATGGTCGCCGAGGTGCTGATCTTCTTCAGCGACATCCTCTTCATCCTGGTGATGGCCTGGCTCCTCGCATTCGTGCTGTCACCCATCGTGTCCATGATCCTGCGCGCCTTTCCCACTCTGCCGCGGGCCCTCGTCACCATCCTGGTCTACCTGGTGCTTTTCATCGGGCTGAGCGTCGTGGTGGTCTTGGCCGCGCAGAGTCTTGTCTCTTCCATCGCGGGCTTCATCGCAGAGCTGCCCAACCTCAACGCGCGCCTGCCGGAGATCCTCGCGCCCTGGGAGGAGCGGCTCCAGGGACTGGGACTCAACGTCGATCTGGTGGCTAGCTTCCAGACGGTCCTCAATGGACTGGCGGGCTTCGGCGGCGACCTCGTGTCCCCCCTGACCGAACTTGCGCTGGCCAGCCTGGGAGCGGTCGGCAATCTCCTGATCATCGTGTTCCTGTCCCTCTTCATCCTGGCCGACAAGGACAGCATGGTGGCCTTCATGAACCGGCTGATCCCGCCCCGCTGGTCGGACGAGGCACGACTC
>JBBSMF010000048.1:0-7707 GCA_038233295.1 Candidatus Limnocylindrales bacterium
CGCTGAGCCATGCGATGCGCCAGCGCGATGGGCAGCGGCATCAGCTCCGGCGTCTCGCGACAGGCGAACCCGAACATCATGCCTTGGTCACCGGCGCCCTGATCGTGCTGGTCGCCCTTGCCGCGCGTCTCCAGCGCATCATCCACGCCGCGCTTGATGTCCGGCGACTGCTCATGGACCGACACGATGGTGCCGCACGTGCGGTAGTCGAAGCCGTAGCGCGCGTCGGTGTAGCCGATCTGGCGCACGGTATCGCGCACGATGGCCTGGAAGTCGACGTAGGTGGAGGTGGTGATCTCGCCCAGGACCATCACGGTGCCGGTCGTCGTGGCGGTCTCGCAGGCCACTCGAGCCGGCGCATCACCGCGCAGGATGGCGTCCAGGATCGCGTCGGATATCTGGTCACACATCTTGTCCGGGTGGCCTTCGGTCACCGATTCGGAGGTGAAGAGGTACTGCTCGGCGTCGACGATGCTGGTCATGGGTCTCCTTGGTCGGCTGGGCTGGGTGAGGGTAGCACGGGGTCCGGCGCGGTCGGCTGGGTCGACCTCACTCAGCGTTGCCTGCCGGCCCCGAGAGATGCGGCCACAGCGAGACGTCGAGTTCCGGCGCGAACGACCGGAGGATGCGGACGTCCGGTGTGTACCGTGCGACCAGCTCGGCGCGCTGGGCGGTCGTGAGCGGCTCTCGCACCGAGCTGGCGGCGGAACGCTGGGCGAGGAGCTCGTCCGGTGGCTCCCAGGGTGACAGCCCCAGGAACTCCAGCGTCCTGGCGAGCTCAGCGCGCGGGTCGCGAGCGCATCGCTCGTACTGGAGCACCAGGATCCGCTCCCGGCCCACGGCCTCCGCCAATCGTGTCAGCTGCGCGCCGTAGAACCCGCGTTGCAGGGCCTGCCGTCGCGCCTTTCGTTCCTCCCGCCTCTCATCGCCCAGCTCGCCGGTGTGGTACTTCCGCCATTGAGGTAGCCCTGATCGATAGCGCTCCACCGGATCGCGCACCGTCGCCAGCAGTCGTGCTTGGGGGGCGACCTGGGCGATGACACGTCCCATCCACGCGACGGTCATGTAGCTGGGCGTCCACTCACCGGTCTGCTTGCCGGGCGGTCGCGGGAACCAGCGCGCGTAGTCCGCAGCATCGGCCGCGGTCGGCTGTCGGAAGCCGATCAGAGTCCGCAACTCCTTCTCCGCCTGGGCCTGCACCTCGGGATGCGCGTTCAGCAGGGAGAACCACCAGGTGGTGCCGCATTTCTGGCTTCCGACCCCGATGAAGTCAGGGGGCCCGGTGTGCCATCCGGGTGGACACGGCGGCGGCTCGGAGGGCCTCGAACGACGCCACGACGGTCGCTCCCGGCGGACGCGACGCGGACCGAGCACCGCGTTGCGGCCAGTGCGGAGGAGTCTCAGGACCATCGCTTGCGATGATAGGCGAAGGTCGCCGGCCCGCACCCCGGAGTGCTCACCCTGCGCCGCGTCGACGCATCGACCAAGATGAGGCCATGGCCAGTGATGTGGTCGGGACAGCCCGGCACCAGGACCTCCTGCGGTTTCGTCCGGATTTCCCGCTGCTGGCGGCGACCCACTACCTCAACACCTGCTCGCTGGGCGCCCTGCCGGCACGTGGACGCGCCAAGCTGGGCGAGTTCCTGGATCAATGGGACAGGCTGGGTGCCAGCGCCTGGTATGCCACCTGGATGGACGAGCTGGCGGCCCTGCGCGAAGACTTCGGCTGGGTCATCGGGCGCCCCGGTTCGGAGATCGCGCTGGCGCCCAACGTGTCGGTGGCGCTGGCCTCGGTCGCCTCGGCGCTCGACCCGATCCACCGGGGCGGCGGCGCGGCACCACGCACGCGCGTCATCACCACGGCGCTCGACTTCCCGACGCTGGGTCATCAGTGGCTGGCCCGGGCAACGCTCGGCGTGGAGGTCGTGGTGCTCCCCTCCCCCGACGGGCTGAGCGTGCCGCTCGAGGCGTTCGAGGCGGCCGTCGACGAACGGACCGCGCTGGTCGCCACGGGCCATGTCTACTTCACCACCGGCGCCGTGCAGGACGTGGCTGGGCTGGCGACGCTGTGCCGGGAGCGCGGCGCACTGCTCCTCATCGACGCGTATCAGGCGACCGGCCTCATCCCCACCGACGTCGCTGCCCTGGGGATGGATATCTACGTTTCGGGCACCCTGAAATGGCTCTTTGGCGGCCCGGGCAATGCCTTCCTCTGGCTTCGCCCGGAGGTCCGGCAAGCGCTGACGCCGACCACCACCGGCTGGTTCTCAAGCGCCCGCCAATTCGACTTCGACGTGGCCTCGCTCGACTACGCCAGCGACGGCCGCAAGTTCGAGATGGGCACGCCCGCCGTGCCCTCGGCCTTTTTGGCGCGCGGCGGTATGTCCCTGCTGCGGGAGATCGGCGTGGCCGCCATCCACGAGCGGACCATCGACCTGGGTGCCCAGCTCATCCGTCTGGCTGATGCGGCCGGCCTGCCGGTCCGCGCCGTCCGGGACGATGCCCGGCGTGCCGGGATCGTGGCCATCGAGGCGGCCGAGCCGGCACCGATCGTGGCTGCACTCGCCGCGGAGGGTTTCGTGGTCGATGCCCGTCCAGGCATCGTGCGCTTCTCGCCGGCCTTCTACAACACAGAGCAGGAGGTGGCCGACGCGATAACGCTGGTGGCGCGCCTGGTGGCGCGCCACTGAGCGATCAGCGGCGCCTCAGGTGCCGCTCTGCCAGGAGGCCACGTAGGCCACCTGCTCGGGGGTCATGGTATCGATGTCCACGCCCAGCGCCACGAGCTTGAGGCGGGCGACCTCACGGTCGATCTCCTCGGGCACCACGTAGACCTGGTTGGAGAGCGTGGCGTGGTTCTTGGCCACGTGCTCCGCGGAAAGCGCCTGGTTGGCGAAGGACATGTCCATCACCGCGGCCGGGTGACCCTCGGCCGTGGCCAGGTTCACCAGGCGCCCTTCGGCCACCACGTGCAGCCGGCGCCCGTCGACCACGAACTCCTCCACATCGCGGCGGACCTCGCGGACCTGGCCACCGGCCATCTCGCGCAGTGCCTTGAGGTCGATCTCGTCGTCGAAGTGGCCGCTGTTGGCCATGATCGCGCCGTCGCGCATCTTCTCGAAGTGCTCTCGCCGGAAGACGTTGAGGTTGCCCGTGGCGGTGATGAACAGGTCACCCCATTCGGCGGCCTCCATGCCCGTCATCACCACGAAACCGTCCATCAACGCCTCGATGGCGGGGATGGGTTCGACCTCCGTGACGGCGACGTGCGAGCCCATGCCGCGGAAGCGCGAGGCGATGCCGCGACCGACCCAGCCATATCCGGCGATGACTACCTTGCGACCCGCCAGCAGTACGTTGGTCGCGCGCAGGATGCCGTCCACGGTCGACTGGCCGGTGCCGTAGCGATTGTCGAAGAGGTGCTTCGTCTTGGCCTCGTTGACAGCCACGACCGGGAAGGCCAGTGCGCCGTCGGCGGCCATGGCCTTCAGGCGGATGACGCCGGTGGTCGTCTCCTCCGTGCCCGCCATGATCTGGTCGAGCTGCTGAGGTCGCTCCTGGTGAAGCAGCGAGACGAGGTCACAGCCGTCGTCCATGGTCACCTGGGGCTGGGTATCGGCCACGGCGTTGAGATGGGCGTAGTACCTCTCGCGGTCCTCGCCACGGCGGGCGTAGGTGCTGATGCCGTACTCGGCCACCAGGGCCGCGGCCACGTCGTCCTTGGTCGACAGCGGGTTGGAGGCGCACAGCGACACGTCGGCGCCGCCGGCCTTGAGGGTCCGCATCAGGTTCGCGGTCTCCGTGGTGACGTGCAGGCAGGCGCCGATGCGCAGGCCGTCCAGCGGTCGCTCACGCTCGAAGCGCTCCCGGATGAGCCGGAGGACGGGCATCTCCCGTTCCGCCCACTCGATGCGGCGAACCCCCTCGGCGGCCAGGCCGAGGTCGATGACGTCATGCGCGGGAAGTGAAGCGGTCTGGCCGTTGGCGGCGTCACCGGAGGTCTGCTCGATCTGATGGGGGGCGAACGGGGTCTGGGTCACTCGGGACTCCTTGCTGCGGGGAACCAACGCCGGAATGGCTGGGTGATGCTATCCCAGAGAGTGCCGCGACGGCGCACGACGCGCTCCTCGAAGCGGGTATGGTCCTGATATCCCAGCGTTCGATAGGCGGCCAGAGCCGGCGGATTGTCGGAGCGCACGGTGAGCACCACCTGATCGCAGCTGCGCAGCAGCTCGGCGGTCACGGCGCCCGTCGTCAGCTTGGCCAGGCCCTGGCTGCGATGGTCGCGGTGGGTCATCACGTTGCCCACCACGCCCAGACCAGCCTCACGGCTGATGACGTGCGTCCCGGCGGCGGCCACGAGCCGTCCGTCGACACGGACGCCGTAGTAGACGCCGTGGCGGATGGAGTCGGCCGGCAGCCAGGACGAGAAACCGAGGTCGTAGAGCCGGTTGAGGTCGCCGATCTCGGCGGGCATGAGGCGCGTGGCGACCTGCGGTCCGGGCACGAACGTGGCGCGATCGACCCACATGCGCACCATGGGCGGTCCCGCCTCCACGCGATACACGCGCTCTACCGCCGCCAGCGAATGGGGCAGGCCGGAGAGATACGCCACGCGCGGGCGGATGACGTCCTCCAGGATGGCCGCCACGCCCTCGTCGTCGCCCATCACGAAGAGCGGCTGGGGCGAGAGGCCGAAGTACTCCAGCACCACCGAGACGACCTGACCACCGTCCATGGCGATACCCCAGCGCGTGCGCGGGAACTCACGCTCCTCCAGGTCGCAGATGGCATAGGCCGCGAAGAGGCGGTCCTGCTCCAGGAACTCGCGCAGCGACTCGCGGTCGCGCGTGGCGCGCACCGCGAGCGTCTGGCTGCGGGCCGGTGCGGCCCGCGCGATGGTCGCCATCAGCCGGCGACCTGGCTGACCGCCATCAGCCCGGCGCCGAAGGGAGGACGCACGATGCCCGCCGCCGTGGCGATCCCTGTGAGATGCTCGTGGCGCACGATGTCCACCGCCGGGGTGATGACCTGCGTTCCGGGCGGCGTGCCCGGATGGATCAGTGACCCTGCTTCGCGGCCCGTGCGGAGGTCGTCCGGGATGGTGGATCCGTCCATCGTCGCAGGGTCGAACGCGCTGGCCGGGGCGCAGAGCAGGACCGGCACGGCCTCCGCTGAGTGGCAGGCAGCCAGTGCCGCGATGGCGCCGCCACCGGCGAAGACCGCGGCGTCTCCATCGGCTGCCAGCCACTCCGCCCCGAGGATGATCGCGTCCGGCGGCTGGTGCCGCAGGAGCCACCCAACGGCTGCATCGGGCAGGACCGTGTGTGGCACGCCCGCGTGGCGCAGCTCCCACGTGGTGATCCGCGTCCCCTCGCCCGTG
The DNA here is from genome assembly GCA_038233295.1 of Candidatus Limnocylindrales bacterium. GTDB lineage: Bacteria > Chloroflexota > Limnocylindria > Limnocylindrales > CSP1-4 > Palsa-1032. The sequence continues at coordinate 5,384 of JBBSMF010000048.1, forward strand.
GGTCGACCCTCCGTCACCCAGGCGTGGACGTCGCGCCCTTCGGCGACCAGCCGTTGCACGATGCCCAACCCCGTACCGATCATGCCGCTGGCCATCGGGCCGGTCTCGCCATGCAAGAGGAGCTGGAGCGGTCGATCATCGAGTCGTGGCAGCCACGCCGCCCCGTGGCCGGCCAGCGCCGCGTGATCCAGCGTGGCTTCACTGGCGATCGCGTCCGCCTCCCGGCGTAGCGCATCTGCGAGCACTGCCGGGTCCCCGTCGTGCGGCAGCGACCGCTGTCGCACGCGAATGCGATCCATGGCCGCGACCAGGGCGTGCGCCGACGGTCGGGCGTGGCACAGGCTTGACATGTCGGCGTCGATCTCGCCGCGCACCGCGCTCGGGCGGCGCTGGCGATGACGCTGGACCGTGAGTGCCACGCCGTAGGCCGCGACCTGCGCCAGCAGCGCGCCGCCGCGCACAGCGCCGAGCCGGATGGCGCGCGCCACGTCGCGGCCGTCGTGACAGGGCATCAGCTCGAGTCGCTCCGGCAGACCTCGCTGGTCGAGCAGGAGGAGGACGTCGCCATCGAGTCGGTAGGGGCTGCGGTAGCCGGCTGCCGCGTCGGTCCGCTGATCGGCCATCCGCTGCTCGGTCGTCCGCTGATCCGGGACCTTGCTCACGGCCTGCGGCGACCCCATCGCCACGGGGTCGGAGTCGAGAAGCTCCGAGGCCGCCGCAGCGGTCCCGCGCCTGAGCGCCTCAGCCGCACCAGCCATCTGTCCCGCCGTCAGCAGGGCACTTCGCCCGAAATGGCGGAAGAAGCTGCGACGCCCCACATCGACCTCGTCCGGCCCCGGTCCCACCCCCGCGGGGTCAGTACTGGATGACGCTGTGGATCTCGTGGCCATGGAGGCGATCGCGCCCCTTGAGGAAGAGCAGCTCGACCAGGAACGCGAGGCCGACCACTTCCGCCTTCAGCTGCGTGACGAGCTCGATGGTGCCCAGGACGGTGCCGGCCGTAGCCAGCAGGTCGTCCACGATGAGCACCTTCTGGCCCGGCGCGATGGCGTCCTTGTGCACCTCCAGCGTGTTCGTGCCGTACTCCAGGGCGTACTCCACGCTGACCGTCTCCGCCGGGAGCTTGCCCAGCTTGCGGACCGGCACGAAGCCGGCGTCCAGCTGGTAGGCCATGGGGGCGCTGAAGATGAAGCCGCGGGATTCCATGCCCACGACCACGTCCACCGGCGTCTCACGGTACGGGGCGGTCAGGAGGTCGATGGACTCCTTGAAGGAGTCAGCGTCCTTGAGCAGCGTGGTGATGTCGTAGAAGAGGATGCCCGGCTTGGGGAAGTCGGGGATCTCTCTGATCCGTTCGCGCAGGGTCTCAGCAGACACGGGACTCGCTTCCCTCTGGGGTAGGGACGGCGTGGGCGGCCGAAGGGCGCAGTCTAGCGCACCCTCGACGTGGCTACGGGTCGACCGTCAGCGGCCGCCGCTCGGAGTCGATGGTGGGCGCCACTGCAACGAACCGGACACGCATCGCTCACCCAGTGAGGTAATGCTGTGTGGCGACGTGATGCACGGTTCCCACATGAAAGAGAACACGAACGCAACGCCAAGGATCGTCCTGACGCCCGCAGGCTCCCCCGACCCGGCTGGCTCGGTCCTGTTCATCGGGACCGCGACCGTCCTGATCCGGTGCGCGGGATTCAGTGTGCTGACCGATCCCAACTTCGTCCACATGCACGAGAAGGTGGACATCGGCTATGGCATGACGGCTACGCGGCTGACCGACCCGTCGATGGACATCGCGGACCTGCCGCCCATCGACCTGGTACTCCTGTCGCACTTTCACGGGGACCATTTCGACCAGGTGGCCGAGCGCGAGCTGGACAAGGCGCTGCCCATCGTGACCACCGCAGAGGCAGCCACGGCCCTCCGGGAGCGCGGCTTCGACAACGTCCATGCGCTGGAACGGTGGCACGAGATATCGGTCGAGAAGGGGGATGCGAGTCTGCGTATCACAGCCACACCGGGCCGCCACGGGCCGCCGGTGGTGTCTGTGGCATTGCCGGATGTGATCGGCACCATCCTGGAGTTCCAGAGGGGGGAAGGTCCGATCGCGCAGCGGCTGTACATCACGGGGGACACGCTGGTCATCGATGACCTCAAGGAGATCCCGGAGCGCTTCCCGGACATCGACCTCGCCCTGCTGCACATCGGTGGCGGCCGCGTCCTCGGGATGCTCGTGACCATGGATGACAAGCAGGGCGTGGAGCTGCTGCGCATCGTCGAGCCCAAGGTCGCCATTCCCATCCACTACGACGACTACGACGTCTTCA
>JBBSMF010000049.1:0-7598 GCA_038233295.1 Candidatus Limnocylindrales bacterium
CCGCACGCCTGCCGGTACAGGAGCCCCGCCTCGTCGATGGCGTTGCGGCTGCCCGGCTCGGTCCCGGTGATGAACCATTCGCGTTCGGTGTCCCGCGTCCATGCGCCCGGCTGGCCACCGGACCAGGCGTCGATGGTGGCCTCTACCAAGCCCTTGTCGGGCCGCTCGAAGTCCGCCACGGGCTTGCCGTCCATATATTCGCGCAGAAAGGCCTTCCAGACCTGGCCCGGTCCATCCGTGCCGAATACCTCCGCGTCACCGACGGCGGGCGGCTCGTGGTCGCTGTTACCCAGCCAGACACCGACCGCCAGAGCCGGTTCTTCCGGATCGTTCGGGAGTGGGAGGAGGCCGTACGTCGTCAGGTCGCGGATATCGTTGGTGGTGCCGGTCTTCACGGCTGCCGGTCGATAGGCTCCGTCAGGACCGTTCTCGAGGGCGAACCGAGGGCCCCAGATGATGTTCTCGGCGGGGTCGGTGTTGTCGCTCAGGATGTCGGCGGTGAGCCACGCTGCCTGGGGACTCCAGACCTGGTTGGTGACAGGCTCACCGGCCTGGAAGATGGTCGCGCCGCTGTCGTCCCGGACCTCCAGGATGGTCCGGGGGGCGGTCACCACGCCACCGTTGCCGAAGGCCCCATAGGTAGCCGTAAGCTCGACGAGTCGGACCTCCACGGTGCCGATGGCGGAGGCAAGGCCGCCCTCAGCGATGTGGTTGGGTCCGCGCAGGAAGTTCATGCCCGCTCTTGCCGCCGCCTGGCCGACCGCGTCCGGTCCCACGCGATCGATCGCCCGGATGGCGGGGATGTTGAGTGAGTACTTGAGTGCCTCACGTACGCGCACTGGACCGCGCTCCTTCAGGTCCGCGTCCTTGGGCTGCCACTCCTCCGCGAAGGAGGTGGTCACGTCGAGCAGGACGGTGCCCGGCGTAGCTGCTCGCTCATCGAAGGCCGTGGCATAGACCACCGGCTTGAAGGCCGAGCCGGGCTGCCGGAAGCCGGCGGCGACGTCGAACTTGGGGTCGAACTTCGGTGAGGCCAGATCCTCGCGGTCATAGCCGGCGCTGCCCACGTAGGCCAGGATGTCGCCGGTCTTGTAATCGATGGCAGACATGGCGCCGTTGAAGATCCCCGTGCCACGAAGGACGTCGATCCACTCGCGGTCGCGGCGCAGGTTCCGCGCTTCGATGGCCTGGTCGTACTCGGCCGCGTTCATCTGGGGCAGGATGGTGGCCGCCTGGATGTACTTGTCGGCGAGTCCCTGGGCCTCCATGTCCAGCGTGGTGATGACGCGGTAGCCCCCCGTCTCGGCCGGCTCACGGTCACTCAGCAGGAGGTCCAGGTCGGCCTTCATGGCCCACACGAAGTGGGGCGCCTTGAAGATGATGGGCTGCTCGCCGATGAGGACCACGGGCTCGTCCAGAGCCGCTTCCAGTTGTTCAGGGGTCAGCGTGGTCCAGCGCCCGAAGCCCTCTTCCAGAGAGCGCAGGATGAAGTTGCGCCGGACGATCGGCGGCGCATCCACGCAGTCCGGCGCGGGATCAGAGCCGCAGGTGGGTACTACCAACCGGCCCGAAGCGTCTGGTTCGGCGAAGCGGTAGGGGTCCAGCGTGGAGGGCGACTGCGGGAGGCCGGCCAGCAGAGCTGCCTGGGCGGGTGTCAGCTCGGCCAGCGTCTTGCCGAAGTAGACATCGGCCGCGGCGGCGATGCCATAGGCGCTGTGACCGTAGAAGATCTGGTTCAGGTATGCCGTGACGATGCGTTCCTTGCCTTCTTCGGGACCGTACGCCTCGGTCACGAACCGGGTCAGGTTCGACGCCTGGATGATCTCCTTGGCCTTGCGTACGTAGGTGTCGGCGCCCGGCGCCAGGACATCGGCCGGCAGCAGCCCCACCTGGGGCGCGCGTACGAACTGCTGGGTGATGGTCGATCCACCGCCACGGTCGCCGCCGCCGCCTACCAGATCGGCCACTGCCGAGGCGATGGCGTTCGGGTCGTACCCTTCGTTGGACCAGAACGAGCGGTCCTCTACGGTGATGGTCGCGTCGAACACCAGCTCCGGGATCTCATCGAAGGTGACCACATCGCGGCGCTCCGCCTGGAAGCGTGCCAGCTCTACCGTTCCGGTGCGGTCATACACGACCGTGGGTTGAGCGAAGCGCAGCTGCTCGAAGCGGCTGACATCGGGCAGGTCAGCCGCCAGAGCGGCGAGTGTCGCGGAAGCTGTTCCGCCGGCCACCACCCCTCCGCCGGCGAACACGACGGCGATGCCCAGCACCAGGAAGCCCAGGATGAGCGGCACCATGCCGCCGCTGCGCTTGGGTGCTGGCCGGCTCAGGGCGCGCGCCAGCGCGACACGGGAAGCCAGCGAATCGGAGCCCGTTCGGCCCCTGGTGGGACGGATGCGTCGGGGTTGTGCTCGGTATGCCACGTTCAGATGATGACGGAGAACGGGTCCGGGTCGCTCCCGGGCCTCATATCCCTCTACGCTTAGCGCGCCTGTCCGGATGACCTGGGCACCATGCTGGAGCGACCCTGTCGCTGCCCTTCCCTGCTCGCCGTCAGGTAGGCCGCGGTGAAGGGATCCGGGCTACCGGGTGACGTACCCGACCATGGGCGCCGCGGGCAGTCACGCTCTTTCAGTTCCGTGCGGTCGCTATCAGGCGGCCGTCGAGCCACCCCGCTCCGCTGCGGCAAGTCGATCGCGCAGCACGCGCAGCACCTCCTGCTCGTGGCGCCCCTTCGCAGCCTCGGTGCTGCCGGTCTGTCCTTCCGTTGAGTCCAGGCGCTCGTCGGCGCGTTCGCGCGCGGTCCGCACCATAGCCCCGTCCAGATATGCGTCGATGATGGCCGGATGGACGTAGCACTGCCGGCAGACAGTGGGCGTGTTGCCAAGGCTGTGTGCGACCTGCTCCACGGCGCGTACCACGTTGGAGCGCATCTCCCGCTCCGTACCGCCGGCGGTGCCTTCCAGGGCCTGCAGCGCCTTGGCCGCCAGCACGGTGCCGGCCCAGGTCCGGAAATCCTTGGCCGTGAAGCTCTGTCCGGTGATCTGACGCAGGTATTCGTTGACATCGGTGGACGTGACGTCCTGGATCGAACCATCGTCATCGATGTACTGGAAGAGCTCTTGCCCCGGCAGCTCCTGGCAACGCCGCACGATGGTGGCCAGCCGGCGGTCCCGGATACCGACCTGGTGATCCTTGCCGGACTTGCCCCGGAACTTGAAGCGGACCTCCGACCCTTCGATCACGGCGTGCCCATCGCGCAACGTGGTCAGCCCGAAGGATCGATTCTCGCGGGCGTACTCGGCATTGCCGACGCGGATGAAGGTCGTCTCGAGCAGTCTGACGATGGTCGCCAGGACCTTGTCACGGGGCAGACCGCGCAGTCCCATGTCCGCAGCGACGCGTTCACGGATGGCCGGTAGCGCCTCGGCGAAGGCGATGGTCCGGTCGTACTTGGCCTCGTCACGGACGTGGCGCCAGCGCGGGTGATCGCGATACTGCTTGCGGCCACGGGCGTCACGGCCGGTCGCCTGGATGTGCCCGCTGGCGACCGGTGATATCCAGACGTCCAGCCAGGCGGGCGGGATGGCCAAGGCCCGTATCCGTGCCAGCGACTTTCCGTCGCGCACGAGGGCCCCATCCGGAGCCCGGTAGCTCCAGCCACGACCAGCGCGACGCCGCGTGATGCCCCGCCGCCTGTCGCTGACGTACCGGAGCCCGGCTTCGCGGGCGGCCTCCTCGGGATCGGGGCTGGGTGGCTCGTCGATGCGCGGTGGCGTACTGGGACTCCGGCGGCGGCTGGGCATGTCGTTGCAAGCAGCGTAGTGCTCCTTGTGTGCGGGCTCGCGGATGCCCTCCCGGCCGGTCTTGCGACTTCATCGCAACGATGACGAAGTCCCTTCGCGCATCCGGCATCTGGCACGAGCTCATCGGACGCCGAGTGGGCTATCCTTCAAAGCGTTGGTCGCGGCGACTGACAGGTAACCGAATACGACGCCCGGCGCTGGCCCCAGCCTGTCGCCATCCTCGTGGACGCACCCGCGTCCACCGGGCGCGCACTGTCGTGGTGCCGCCCACGTCACTCCCTCGACGGTCCCTGCGCCCCAGCGCTCGGACGGGCCGTCACTTGACACGCCCCAGCGTGTCCGGCTGGAGCACTCCCGCGGGTATGGGAGAGCCCTCAGCCCGTCGCCGCTCTTCGCCGGGCATGGAGTCGACCGTCACCGCGTGCCCGCTCGGTGTCTGGCAGATAGGAGGCAAGTCTCTTGCCAGCTCAGAACAAGGACGCCCGAACGGCGTCGCGTCGTTGGTCCTTCGGCCCCCTCTTCGTGGCCGTGATGGCGGCCATCCTGGCCGTCGGGGGCGTGATCACCGACACCCGACCCACGGAGGCCGCCAACCGCAAGGTGGTCATCGTGGTGGGACCTACGCACGGGGCGACGGCTTCCTACCGAAGCGCGGCTCGTGATGTCGCCCGTACGGCTCGCTCGTATGGCGCCAACGTGGTGGAGATCTACAGCCCCTACGCGACCTGGAAGCGCGTCAAGCAGGCCGCGAAGGGCGCCAAGATGCTTGTCTACCTGGGTCATGGCAATGGCTGGCCGAGCGCCTACGCTCCCAACCAGCCGTATACCAAGAACGGCCTGGGCTTGAACAGCTCCCCCGGCCGGGGCGACTACAACACCAAGTACTACGGCGAGTCGTACGTCAAGAAGGGGCTCAGGCTGGCCAAGGGTGCCGTCGTGCTGATGATGCGTGCCTGCTACGTGTCAGGCAACTCCGAAGGCACCAAGCCGAACTACTCCAAAGCCACCGCCCGGCGGCGCGTGGACAACTACGGCGCCGGCTTCCTGCGGACCGGGGCGAGCGTGGTCATAGCCGACAGCACTGGATCCGTGGACTACATCTTTCGCGGTCTGTTCCGCACCAACAAGACCATGAAGCAGATCTTCTGGAGCTCGCCGCGGACCACCAGGCGGTGGAAGGTGACCGTCAGAGGCGATCAGTCGCCGGGCTGGGCGCGGGGCATCATGGACCCGCACAGGCCGGGTCAGTACATGCGATCGATCATAGGGGACCTGGACTTCCGGGCCTCCGCCTGGCGCTGACCTTCGCAGCTCTCCGCCGCTCCATCCGACCCGGGTCCCAGAGACCCGGGTCGGATCCTTTCCACGGAGGGCGCCTGCGATGCGATTGCAGCGCGCCTCTGGCCTGCGCCCGGACTGCCGCAAGCCGCTGGCTGTAAGCATCGGCTCGAGTACTGGGATCGGTCTTCGCTATGAGGGACGCATGCAGCCGGGACAGGCCCAGGCGCAGGGATCCGGGCCGACCGCACCTGCGGTGGAGGCACCGGTGGTGATGCGGGACGTCAGCGTGCGTTTCGGCGATGTCCAGGCAGTCGACTCGATCTCGATGATCGTGCCCCAAGGGACGATCCTGGGGGTCATCGGGCCGAGTGGTGCCGGCAAGACCACTACCATCCGGATCCTCACCGGTGCCGTCCATCCCACGACCGGACATGTTCGCGTGTTGGGCGACGATCCTCGGCGCTTCCATCGGGCGACCCGCGAACGGATCGGCTACATGCCACAGCTCTTCGTGCTGTACCCCGACCTGACCGCGCGCGAGAACGTGGACGTGATCGGGGCCCTCTTCGGATTGCTCTGGCGCCGACGCCGCCAGCGGACTCGTGAAGTGCTGGAGCTGGTCGACCTGTGGGAGGCCCGGAACAGGCGCGCCTCTCAGCTCTCGGGCGGGATGCAGCGTCGCCTTGAGCTGGCCTGCGCCCTCGTGCACGACCCGCAGCTGCTCTTCCTGGATGAGCCTACGGCTGGTCTGGACCCGCTCCTTCGCCAGTCCGTATGGAACGAGCTGCGCAGGCTCCGCGACGAGGGCCGGACCCTCTTCGTCACGACGCAGCACGTGGGTGAGGCGGAGTACTGCGACGCCGTCGCGCTGATCTCGGAGGGCCGCTTGGTCGCCTTCGCACCGCCCGACGAGCTCCGACGTCAGGCACTTGGCGGCGATGTCATCGAGATCGAGACGGAGGCGCCCGTCGACCCGCGGCGTCTGCCGCCCATCGAAGGTGTGCGCTCCATCCGTCACCGCGGACCGCTGGAACTGCTCTTCGTCACCGATGAGGCGGGCGCGGCCACGCCCGACATCATCGCCGCCATCGAGGCGGCGGGAGGGCAGGTCAGCGCCAGTCGCGAGTACAGGCCGTCCTTCGATGAGGTCTTCACCCTGCTGGTTGAGCGTCACCGAGAGACCCTGGGAGCAGCGGCGGACGGATCGTGAATCTGTTCATGGGCATGGCCAAGAGCTTGACGAGGATCCTCTCGCAGACTCGCAAGGAGCTGATCCAGATCATCCGCCGTCCGGCCGCCTTCGTCAGCCTGGTGCTCGGGCCGTTCCTGCTGATGGCTCTGTTCGGAGCCGGCTTCACCGGTGTCCGGTCGCCGCTCGAGACGATCCTGGTCATCCCAGCTGAGGTCTCACTCCCTCGGGAGACATCGTTCTATCAAGATCTCACCGGGCCGGCCATGAACATCCGATCGGTCATCGAGGGCCGCGAGGAGGCGGTCCAGGCGCTGGTCGCCGGCCAGGTCGACGTCGTCGTGGTGGCGCCGGCGGATGCCATCAGCGCCTTTCGGGAGGGCCGCCACGCGGAGATCGAGGTGGCCTTCAACGAGATCGACCCGGCCCTGGACGCATATGCGCGCGTGATCGCCTACAACCTGTCCCAGGAGGTCAACAAGGAGATCCTGAGGCGTGCCGTGGAGGAGGGCGAGGCGTATGCGCTCAGGCGGCTGGACAGCCAGGGCTCACTGACGGATATCCCGCCGGACGTCATCGCGGAGCCGACCCGCGCCACCGCCAGTAACTTGGCGCCGGTCACGCCCTCCATCGTCCAGTTCTTCGCTCCGGCCGTGCTTGCGCTGGTGCTCCAGCACATGGCCGTCACGCTCAGCGCTCTGTCCCTGGTGAGGGAGCGGTTGTCAGGGACCATGGAGATCTTCCGGGTCTCACCCATCAACTCCATGGAACTGCTCCTGGGCAAGTACCTGGGCTTCGGCATCATGAGCGCGCTGATGGCAGTCTCAGTGGTGCTGCTGCTGGTGTACGGATTGCAGACGCCAATGCTCGGCTCACCCCTGGTACTGGCGGGCATCGTGGCGCTGGTCGTCCTGGCCTCGCTCGGACTGGGTCTGCTGATCTCCGTCGTGGCGGACTCAGAGCGGCAGGCCGTGCAGCTGTCCCTTCTGATCCTGCTGGCATCGGTCTTCTTCAGCGGCATCGTGCTACCGGTGCAGGACTTCCAGCCAGGGGTCCAGGTGCTCGCCTACGGGCTGCCGGTGACCCACGGGATCACGCTTCTCCAACAGGTGATGCTGCGGGGAACGGTCACCACCGAGTGGCAGGTCGCGGTGCTGGCGGCGAGTGGCCTGGTGTTGCTCTTGCTGACGGCCTTCCTGCTGCGACGCCAGCTGACGCGCACCGCTCGGGCGTAGGCCATCGGCTGCTTCCTTCCATCAGACGGGTTGCTCCGTGGCCGGTCGATGGGCGCTCAGCAGTCGCGCGTAAACCTGCTCGTA
>JBBSMF010000050.1:0-7586 GCA_038233295.1 Candidatus Limnocylindrales bacterium
GTACATGGCCCGCGGCGCGGCCCGACTGCTCCTGGCGCGCCTGTCCGACGGCACACCCGTCGCGACGCTCATCCTGATCAGTTGCGGCCGTCGCGTGGTGGAGCATGCGGGGGGCATGACCGCCGCCGGAGCCGCGATGCGTGCCAGCTACCTGATCAAGTGGGAAGCCATCCGTTCGTCGAGCGCGGCCGGCTTCGCCCACTACGACATGTGGGGCCTGGCGCGCTGGCGGCCCGGGATCGAACAATTCAAGGCGGGCTTCGGAGGGCGCGAGGTGCGCTACATCGGGGCCTGGGATCTGGTGGGCTCTGCGACCGCGCGCGCCGCACTGATGGCTGCCTATCGGCTGCGCTTCTCGATGGCACAACGCAGGATGTCGCGCGACAGTGCCAACGGCGGGGAGGGCGATCGCGCTCCCTGAGCGCCTGGGTGCCGCACCGGTCAGGGCGCCGCCGGTCAGGGACCCTCACGGCTGTGGGCTCCCGGACCGCTGCCGGGTCGGATGTGCTCGGCAGCGGCGCGAGCCTCGATCTCGAACCGGTTGTCGCGGTAACGGTCGAGCCCGGTGCGAGCGGCCGCATGGCCGGCCCTGAGGTAGAGCAGGATGAACCGCGGTCCGTGTCGGCGCCATTGCTCGACGTGCTTTAGCTCGTGGGCCAGGTCCACCTCACTCAGACTGCGCCACGAGATTATGTGAGACCCGATGGTGATCGCTTCCCAATGTGGGAGCAGGAACCGTTGTGCCGGACCCCTGACCCAGGGCCACACGTGGAGGCAGTGACGCAGTGTGACCATACCGGGATGATGCCCCACCGTTCGCCATCGCGAGTTCCGAAAGGCTCTTCAGCCCTCAGCGACTGGCGCTTCATCCTGCTGGCGCTGGTCGCCACCCGGCTGGGCCTGGGGGCGGTGGGTCTGGTCCCGATGCAGTTCATACCGCGGGGCGCCTCGTACCTCGATCTGGCGCCGCGCATGCCCGTGGCTATCGATGTGGTTGCAATGGGATGCCGAGCGGCCCGCTACTTCAGCGGCAACTGGCTGGCCTGACCACGCCCGTTAGACTCGGGAGGTGCCACGATTCCAGGCCCCCCGGGGCACCCGTGACCTCCTCCCGGACGAGCGGGCCGCCTTCCTCCGACTCGAGCGGATCGCGGGGGATCTTGCCACCCGCTACGGCTACCAGCCGGTCGAGACGCCGCTCTTCGAGCAGAGCGAGGTCTTCGAGCGCGGCGTGGGGTCCGCTACGGACGTGGTGGAGAAGGAGCTGTTCCGCGTCCAGGCGGGCCGAGGTGACGCGCAGCGCGAGCGATGGGCCCTTCGCCCCGAACCAACGGCCGGGATCGTGCGCGCCTATGTGCAGCACGGCATGCAGAACCTGCCGCAGCCGGTGCGCTTGACGCTGACCGGGCCGATGTTCCGCTACGACCGGCCCCAGGCGGGCCGGTATCGTCAGTTCTGGCAGTTCGACGTGGAGGCCATCGGGGACGCCGGGCCGGGCATCGACGCGGAGATCGTCGAGCTGGGTGCCCGTTTCTATCGCGAGGCGGGGCTGCGGGACGTCGTCATCGGTCTCAACTCGATCGGTGATCTTGCCTGCCGGCCGGCCTACGTGGAGCGCCTTCGGGCGCACTTCGTCCAGCACCAGGACCGTCTGCCGCTGTTGGAGCGGGAGCGCCTGTCGGCCAACCCGCTGCGACTCCTCGACTCCAAGGATGCCGCCATGCAGCCGCTCATCGCCGCGGCGCCCACGATCACCGAGCATCTCTGCCCAGCGTGCGCGGAGCATCTCGCCGGAGTGCGCGCGCACCTTGACGCGCTGAGCGTGCCGTATCAGATCGAGCCCCGGCTGGTGCGGGGACTCGACTACTACACTCGGACCGCCTTCGAGTTCTTTCCGCCGAAGGTCGACGGGGCGCAGCAGGCGCTGGGCGGCGGGGGCCGCTACGACGGGTTGGTCGAGCTCATGGGTGGCCGTCCGACGCCCGGCATCGGCTTCGGGCTGGGCCTCGACCGTGTGGTCCTGGCGCTGGCCGCCCAAGGCGACCAACCCCCGGCGCCGCCGCACGTCGCAGTAGTGGTGACCAGCGCCGACCCGGCCGACACGGTCACCCGCCTGCGCGTGGCCACTGACCTGCGTGCGGCCGGCCTTGCGGCCCGCGCCGACCTGGCGGTCCGCAAGCTCTCGCGGCAGCTCGAGGGCGCTGCTCGGGAAGGCGCACACTTCGCCGTCATCTGCGGCGACGAGATGGCTCACGGCCACGTACAGATCAAGGATCTGGAGGCCGGCACGCAGCGGGCGGTCGATCTGGCCGACCTGGTACGCGAACTGTCGCGGGCCGAAGCACGGCACCGACACGGTGGGGCATGAGGCACGAGTCGGAGCGGGCTACCATGCCCGAGGCCATGCAGACCTCCTATCGCGACCTGAGCTGCGGTGACGCGCGCCCCGAGCACGCGGGGCGGGAGGTGTCCCTGGCCGGCTGGGTGCATCGACGTCGGGACCTCGGTCAGCTCATCTTCCTGGATCTGCGCGACAGGTACGGGATCACGCAGGTCGTCATCGATGCCGCCGAGTCGCCCGAGGCGCATGCCGTCGCCTCCACGGTCCGCTCCGAGTACACGCTCCGTGTCACAGGGTCCCTCGCCCCGCGGCTGGCCGGCACGGAGAATCCCAAGCTCGCCACCGGCCAGGTCGAGCTGCGCGCACGGGAAGTCGAGATCCTCTCCCCGGCGCGCACGACGCCGTTCCCCATCAACGAGCCCGACGCCGAGGTCGACGAGGCGGTCCGCCTCAAGTATCGCTACCTGGACCTTCGTCGCGAAGGCCTGCAGGGTCGCATCCTGACGCGGAGCCGTCTGGTGCAGGCCATCCGTGAGTCGCATCATGAAGCCGGCTTCGTGGAGATCGAGACGCCCCTGCTCATCAAGTCCACGCCAGAGGGCGCCCGGGACTTCATCGTGCCCTCACGGCTCCAGCCGGGCAACGTCTATGCGCTCCCTCAGAGCCCGCAGCAGATGAAGCAGCTGCTGATGGTGAGCGGCTTCGATCGCTACTTCCAGATCGCGCGCTGCATGCGCGATGAGGACCTGCGCGGCGACCGCCAGCCGGAGTTCACGCAGCTCGACCTGGAGATGAGCTTCGTCTCCGAAGGCGACGTGATGGCCTGGGTGGAGCGCATGGCCATCGATGTGAGCCGCGCCGTGGTACCCGATCGACCGCTCCAGCGGGACCCCTTCCCGGTGCTGACCTACCGCGAGGCGATCGACCGATTCGGCACGGACAAGCCCGACCTGCGCTACGGGCTGGAGCTGCACGACCTGGCCGAGATCGCCACGGGCGCCGGCTTCCGGGTCTTCGACGAGACGGTCGCCGCGGGCGGGAGGGTCCTCGGGTTCGCCGCGCCCGGGATGGGGGGCGCCACCCGGAAAGAGCTGGATGACCTCACCGAGTTCGCCAAGCGGTTCGGTGCCAAGGGGCTCGTCTGGCTGGCCGTCGAAGAGAGCGGGACGGTTCGTTCGCCCATCGCCAAGTTCCTCGCAGAGGGCCGCGCCGAGGCTCTAGCCACCGCGGCGGGCGCCGCCCGCGGCGATCTGGTGCTAATCGTCGCCGGCGACGACATCCACGCTCAGGAGGTCCTGGGCCGGCTGCGCGTGGAGATCGCTGCGCGCCGTTCCCTTGCCGACCCAGCGGTCCTTGCCTATGTCTGGGTGAATCAGTTCCCGATGTACGGATGGGACGAGGAACGCGAACGGTGGGATGCCACCCACAATCCTTTCAGCGGCGTGATGCCGGAGGACGAGGACCTCCTTCGCACCGCATCTGGTGACCCGTTCCAGCCGAGCCGCCGCGATCCGGCCGGTCAGGCACGTGCGCTCCAGTACGACCTCGCCTTGAACGGCTGGGAGCTGGGCGGTGGCTCCATCCGGTTCCACCGTCGTGAGCTGCTCTCGCGGTCCTTCGCGCTGATGGGTCATTCCGATGAGGCGCAGCGCGAGAAGTTCGGGGGCATCCTGGAAGCCTTCGAGTACGGCGCGCCACCACACGGGGGCATCGCGCTGGGCATCGACCGTTGGGCGGCGCTCCTCACCGATCAGACCAACATCCGCGAGGTGATGGCGTTCCCGAAGACCGCCTCGGGCAGCGACCTGATGCTCGATGCCCCCTCGCCGGCCGATCCCGCGCAGCTCGCTGAGCTGGGACTGATGCTCAAGCCGCCAGCGAGCGCGGATCAGGCTGGTTCGTAGGGCGCCAGCGACGGTCCCTGAAGTGGTGAGTCGTCGGGATGGTCGGCCGCGGCCGCGCCCCACTCGGGCGGATGGCCACCGACCGGCTGTGCCGGACCCTCGTACGCGGGCAGCAACCCACGGGCGGTTTCGCGGCCGTGAGTGACGCCCGGATCGCCCAGCTCAAGGAGGCGGATCGGGACGCCGGCCGCCTCCAGGTCGGCCAGGACCTCGTTGGGCAGCCGGCTCGGGGCCACCGCCTCCAGGGTCTCGCGGCGAGACATCGGGAGAAGCACGGGCCAGCCGGGCGCCTCGTGCCACGTCGGCCGCAGGAGCGCGTCCGGCTCGAGGCCATGTGCCTGGATCAGCGAGGTCACGGTCTCGGCGTCCACCCAGACCATGCCCGCAGGCCAGAGGAGCGCTGCGTGGGTATCCGCGACCCTCTGTACCGCCACGGCGATCCCCCGTCGAATCTGCCCCACCGGTCCAGCCTCGTCCGGGGCCGCTTCGGCGAGGATCGCCTCCGACCCGGTGAGCGCGACGGCCACCGCACCCTCATGTTCCGGCGCGACCACCACGATGGGCACAGCCCCGCCGGCCCAGGCCGACTCAGTGATCCGTCGCACGGCCGGCCGGCCAGCCGCTTCGGCTACTGCTGACTCGACCGAAGCGGCGAGGATCACCGCGGCCACGGTCAAGCTGCCGCTCCTTGGGTGCGCGAACGTGTCCGCATGGGAAAGCGAGGATACGTCAACACCCGGGGACGCATCAGGCAAGTCCACTGGGACGGCCGCCTTCCGCCCTGTGGGACAATGCCACTCCCCATGACGACCCTTCCCGGGCCGACCGCGCCCGTTCCGCACTCCGCCGCCGGCTCCACCAGCAGCTCCACCGCCACGCGCCACGACCTGCGCGACCTGGCCATCGTGGCCCATGTCGACCATGGCAAGACGACGCTCGTGGACGCCATGCTGCGACAGACAGGCTCCTTCCGCGTCAACCAGATCGTGGCCGACCGCGTCATGGATTCTGGCGACCTGGAACGCGAGAAGGGCATCACCATCCTGGCCAAGTCGACCAGCGTGCAGCACGGCGAGGTGAAGCTGAACATCGTCGATACGCCCGGCCACGCCGACTTCGGGGGGGAGGTGGAGCGGACCCTCCTGATGGTCGATTCCGTGCTGCTTCTGGTGGACGCTGCCGAGGGGCCGCTGCCGCAGACCCGCTACGTGCTTTCCAAGGCCATGGCGCGCCACCTGCCGGTGGTCGTGGCCATCAACAAGATCGATCGCTCCGATGCGCGGCCCGCGGAGGTCCTCGACGCGGTCTATGAGCTGTTCATGGACCTTGGCGCGGACGATCGCCAGATCGACTTCCCGGTGCTCTACACCAACGCCAAGGCGGGCACGGCGACGACGGACCTGGCCGCGCCCGGGGAGGATCTTCGGCCGCTGCTGGACCTTCTCGTGAGGCACACTCCGGCGCCGACCTACGACCCGGAGCACCCGCTTCAGCTGCTGGTGACGAACCTGTCGGCCAACGACTACGTCGGCCGGATGGCGGTCGGACGCATCCGCCACGGCACCATCCGCATGGGCCAGCGCATCACGGTCGTGCGCGAGGAGCCAGAGGGTCCCGACGGCAGCGTCGAGCCGGGCCGCACCACCACCCTCACCGGTACCGTCACCAGCCTGACCACGGCGCGGGGCATCGAGCAGGACGACATCCGCGAGGCCGGTCCCGGCGAGATCGTCTCCTTGGCGGGCCTGCCGGAGGTCACCATCGGCGACACCATCACCGACCCTGCCGACCCGCGGCCCCTGCCGCGACTGGAGGTCGATGAGCCCACGTTGCGCATGACGTTCGGCGTCAACACCTCGCCCCTTTCCGGCCGTGACGGCAACCTGCTGACCAGCCGCCAGCTCAAGGCGCGGCTCGACCGAGAGGTGCTGGGCAACGTGTCCATCGAAGTCCGGCCGACCGAGTCGCCCGAGACGTTCGAGGTTCGGGGCCGCGGCGAGCTCCAACTGGCCGTCCTCATCGAGCAGATGCGCCGCGAGGGCTTCGAGCTCCAGGTCTCACGGCCAGAGGTATTGCTGCGTACGAAGGACGGCAAGGTCCAGGAGCCCTACGAGCGGGTGACCATCGACATCCCGCCTGACTTCATCGGACCGGTCAGCCAGTCGCTGGCGGCGCGCAAGGCGCGCCTGGAGCAGATGACCACCGACGCGGACGGTCGTGTGCGCATGGAGTTCCTGATGCCCACGCGCGGCCTGGTCGGGTATCGCGGGCAGATGCTCACCGAGACGCGTGGAACCGGCTTGCTGCACCAGATAGGCGAGGGCTACGGGCCGTGGGCCGGGGAGGTCGACCACCGGACCTCGGGGGTCCTGGTGAGCGACCGGACCGGCGCCTCGAACGCCTACGGCCTGTTCAATCTCCAGGAGCGGGCGACCATGCTCATCGGGGCCGGCGCAGAGGTCTACGAGGGCATGATCGTGGGCGAGAACACGCGGCCGGGCGACATGGACGTCAACCCGACCAAGGAGAAGAAGCTCACCAACATCCGGACGCACTCCCACGACGAGGGCCTGCGACTCACGCCGCCACCGCCCATCACGCTGGAGTCGGCCATCGAGTTCATCTCCGCCGACGAGCTGGTGGAGGTGACGCCCAAGTCCATCCGGCTGCGCAAGCGTCTGCTATCGCTCCACGACCGACGCCGCGACCGTGGCAAGGACGACGACCTGCGCCGCGCCGCCGAACGCGAGGCCGCCTCCGCGGGCTGACGGCGAGACTCCCGCTGGTCTCGTCATGGTCACGGGGCCGCCACCTCCAAACCCATCGACCGGGCGGCCTCGGCGAGCCGGAGGTCATACGTCACGAATGCTACGAGCTCCGGTGCGAGCTCCAGAGCGGTAGCAAGATGGATCGCATCAAGGCTTCGCAGGGAGGCGGGTGCGAGCACGCCGGCGCGATACACGATCGCCCGATCGAGCCCGACCAGGACCAGATCCTCCAGGTAGCCACTGACGGCCGATGCGGCGTCAGGCCTCTTCCGCGCCACCGCCCGTTGTACTTCCACCGCCGACAGCACGCTGGTGACCCTCGTTCGGTGCTGGGCGACGAAGGCCACGATCGCCTCGCGACCAGGCTCGTCCGCCACGATGCGCACGATGGCTGAGGCGTCCAGGTAGATGGCCGTCAGCGCTCCTCCTCATCGCGCATCTCCAGCAGCAGGTCCAGCACGGTCGGGCCAGGTCCAAGGTCGAGGGGTGCGCGATCCAGCAGGTCACCGCGTGGTGCGGTCGCACGGCCTTCATCGAGGAGTGCCGCCAGCCGACCGCGGTGCGCGGGGGTGA
>JBBSMF010000051.1:0-7560 GCA_038233295.1 Candidatus Limnocylindrales bacterium
CCAGATGGGCGGCCTGCTCTTCGGGCCGGTGCTGGGAGCCTTCGGTGCGGCGCTGGGCGGTGGCTACGGGTTCCCGTTCGCCCTGACCGGCGGACTCGCGCTGGTCTCGGCCGTGTACCTGGCCGTGGCGCTTCCGTCGGGTGGGGTGCGTCGGGTGGGCGCCGCTGCCGGTGTGCCGGATCATCCGGGCGCCGTCACGGAGGCCGAGGTAGCGGCGGCCGGCGAGCCAGGCCTCGTCCAGGCGCCGATGAGCCACCTCTTCAATCGCCTCCTGCTGGCAGCCGTCGTGATGAACCTGGGCTTCGCGCTGGCCATAGGCGTCTACGAGGTCGTGTGGAGCCTCTACCTGGAGATGCTGGGTGCGTCGATCGAGTGGATCGGCTTCACCTTCACTCTCTTCGCGTTGCCGGTCCTTTTCCTGTCCGCCTACGCCGGCCGCTTGGTCGACCGTCATGGCGGTCTCCGGTTCGCGGTGGTGGGTGGACTGGTCATCGCTGGCTGCGGCATCCTCTACGCGCTGAGCACGGAGCCCGTCTTCCCGGCCCTGGTCATCCTCATCGAGGCTACGGCCACGGCCTTCGTGGCGCCGGCTCTCTACTCGCTACTAGCTTCTGGTACGCCGGTCGGCCGCAGCTCCACGGCGCAGGGGATCTTCGGCGCCTCCACCCAGGTGGGCATCATCGTGGCCTCACTCCTGGCCGGGCAGCTCTACGCGATCGACCCACGCTGGCCGTTCCTGGCCTTCGTCGGCGGCACCACGGTGGCCATCCTCCTGGGCCTGCTCATCGCCTGGGGCGGGCAACCGCTCTCACGGACGACCGCCGCCGCCGCCGCCTGCCTGGTGCTCGTCGCGATGCTGACCGGCTGCACAGCCACGCCACAGGCGACTCAGCTGCCGGCTCCCTCGCCGAGCGCCGCGGGGACGGCGGGCGCCAGCGGGGCCAGCCCTTCGATCGACCCCTCGGCCTCAGCCCAGGCGACGCCCCCGGGTCCCCCTGGGTCGACCGAGCCGGTCATCCCCGATCCATCGCCGACGGCCACGGCCACCTCCTACGTGGTGCGCCCGGGCGATTCGCTGACGTCCATCGCGGACCGCTTCGACGTCTCCGTCGGTCAGCTCCTGGCGGCCAACCCGGAGATCCAGAACGCCGATGACATCCGGTCCGGCGACTCGATCGTCATCCCCACGCCGGACGCTCCCACCAGCCTGCCCCGTGCCGACGGCATCAGCGACGCACGCGGGGACCTGCTCGACCTGGACGATCAGCCCACCTTCGCCACCGGTGCTGTCGACCTGACCGGCCTGGGCGCGCGCCTGGACGCTGACACGATCTTCCTGGAACTGCGGGTGGGCGCGCCGCTTCCCGCCCTGAGCCCGGACGTGGAGCAGATCATCTACACGATCAACATCGACACTACCGACGATGGTGAACCGGACTTCCGCCTCATCGCCAGCAACGCGCTCGACGCGACCGCCGACTATGCCGCGTCGTTCACCGACCTCGCCACCGAGGTGACCTCGCCGGTCGGATCCTTCCCGGGCACTTTCGAGGTGGCAGGCGCGACTCTGCGCTTCGGGGTGCTTCGTTCGGCCTTGGGCGAGCCGCGTCAGTACGCTATCGCGGTCACCGCCGAGCGGCGGTTCTTCCCGGGCGGCGTGGGCGATCCGGAGGTGGAGGCGGCCGTGGATCGCGCCCCGGATCAGCAATGGCCGCGAGCCAACGCACGCTGGCTGGAGATCGGGCGCTGAAGCGTCGGGTGCCGCGCTCAGCGTCGCGGAGGCGTCGGGCGCGGCTGGGCGCGGCTGTACACTCCGGAAGCAGCCCAGAGCCGCCTAACCATCGGGGGGCAGAGCGAGCTCACCAGGAGGATCGATCAGCAATGGAACTTCTCGACCGCGTCGACCGGATGATCGACGAGCGACACCTGCTCAAGCACTCCTTCTACACCAAGTGGGTCGCGGGCACCCTGCCCAAGGAAGCCCTGCAGGAGTACACGCGCCAGTACTTCGCGTTCGAATCGGCCTTCCCGCGCTTCCTGTCCACGATGCACTCCCGAGAGGACCGCGCGGAGGTCCGCCAGGGGATCCTGGAGAACCTCTGGGACGAGGAGCACGGGAAGGATAATCACGCTGAGCTGTGGCTCCGCTTCGCGGAGGGCGTTGGTGTCTCCCGGGATGACGTGCAGAACGCGCCCCGCAACGAGGCCACCCAGCGCCTGGTGGATCTGTACGCGGAGATCACCGCGAGTGAGCCGGTCGTGGCGGGGATGACTGCCATGTACGCCTACGAGCGCCAGGTCCCGGAGGTGGCGCCCTCCAAGATCGATGGCCTCAGGACGCACTACGGCATCAGCGACGGGCCGGCCCTCGAGTTCTTCCAGGTCCACGGTGAGCTGGATATCGAGCATTCCGGGACGGAGCGTGCGCTCATCGCCGGCATCGTCGGTGAGGACGGCGCGGCGGTCGAGAGTGCCGCAGCCCGTGTGTTGGACGCCTGGAACGACTTCCTGACCGCGGTCGACCTGCCGGCAGCGGAGGCCGCTCGGGCGTCCGCCTGAGGTCAGGTTCCGGTTCGGTAGCGCTGGGCGGCTTCGGCGCGGTTGCGCACGCTGAGCTTGTGCAGCACGCTGCTGACGTGGCTCTCCACGGTGCGCGGCGAGATGATCAGCGCGGCGGCGATGTCGCGGTCAGTGAGTCCCTCGGCGAGCATCCGCAGCACGTCGTTCTCCCGGGGACTCAAACCCTCGATGTTGCCGCCCACGGCGACCCGTCCCCGGCGCGCCGCGTCGGCGAAGTGCTTGATGACGCGCGCCGCGTGCCGGCGCGCCATGGCCAGCTCACCCCGCTGGGTGCCACGCAGCGCGCGCAGTAGCGCCTCCGGGCTCAGATCCTTGGTGAGATAGCCCGCCGCGCCCTTGGCCACGGCCTCGATGAGGTCCCGCTCGTCGTCGGACACCGTGAGCATCACGATGCTCGTGTCCGGCAGGCGCGGCGCGAGCTCCTCGACCATGCGGATGCCGCTCATGCCGGGCAGGTCGATGTCCAGGAGGAGCACGTCCGGCCGCACCGACAGGGCCAGCTCGAAGGCGGCTTCGGCCGTGGCTGCCTCACCGACCAGCTCGACATCCGCGGAGACGATGGCCTGACGCACGGCGGAGCGGACCAGCGCATGGTCGTCCACCAGCATCACGCGCAGCGGCCGCCCCGTGTTGCGCGTGAGGGGCGCGTTCATCGTATGGCCGGCACGACCGGGGAGAGGCTTTCCTCGAGCGGCAGCCGGACCGAGACGCTGGTCCCGTCGCTGGGCTCGGAGCTTATGCCCAGGTTGCCACCCATCAGTCGCGCTCGCTCCTCCATCCCGAGCAGTCCCAGACCCTCGTTGCGCGCTGAGTCCAACAGGAAGCCCCGACCGTTGTCGCTCACGGTGACCACCAACGCATCGCCGTCCACCCCCGCTCGCACTCGCACCATCGTCGCATCAGCGTGCTTGCGCACGTTGGTCAGCGCTTCCTGCACCACGCGCAGCAGCTCCGCCTGCTGGCGGGCCGGGATGGCAGCCGGCAGCGGATCGGCCGCGAACTCGACCCGCAGCCCGAAGCGCTGGCCGAAGTCCTCCACGGCCTGCCCGATCAGGTCGGCCAAGGGCATCGCCGGACCTGCTCCCGAACGCATCGTGACCAGTGCCTGACGTGCCTCCACGATGGCCGCGTCCAGTGCCTGGCCGACTTCCGAGGAGAGCGATCGTGCTTCCTCGGGAACCAGTGGCGTGAGCCGGTCGTGCTTCAGCTTGGCGAACCAGAGATGTTGGGCGAGGCCGTCGTGGATCTCGCGAGCCAACCTGCCGCGCTCTTCCAGCGCTGCACGCTCTGCTTCGGTGACGCGCAACCGATCGAGTGCGGCGTACGCGGCGCGCAACGCCCGAAGGTCGGAGCGAGCTTCGGCGTCGATGCCCACGAGCAGAACCATGACGAAGCCCAGACGGAGGATGTCGCTGCTCGTAACGAGGCCGGAGTAGATGCCCGGATACACCGCGAAGTGGATCTCCGCGAAGGCTGCGATGAGCAGGCCCACGGCCAGGACGCCGTCCGTGACATGCCCCTCACGAATGGCACTCAGGCGGTAACCGATGGCGGACAGCACCAGGAAGATACCGGTCAGTGCGAGCAGCGTCAGGAGGAGCGGCGTGACGGCCGGCAGCGGCACGGCCAGCACTGGATCCTCGACCAGAGCGCGCACGCCCGCGTCCCCGATGAGTGGCGGCAGCTGTCCGCGGATGGGGTAGAGGATGAGGCCCATCAGCCCCAACGCGATGGGCGGCAGCAGGATGAGCCGTCTCGCTGCCGGCGGTCGGAAGTGCACCGAGCGCACGGCGGCCGCTCCACCGAAGAGGAACAGCACGGACGCCATCAACCACCCGCTTGCGAAGAGGTACAGCGGGAACTGCTCCGGGATACCGAGGGTCAGTCCCAGTTTTCCGTCGTACTTGAGGAGGACGACCAGGACTTGGGCACCGACGATCACAGCCAGCAGGAACATCGCCGCTCCCTGGAACAGCGTGGACAGCCGGCCACTCTCCCGGTATCGACCGAACGAGAGAGCCGCCAGGCCGGCCGTGGCCAGCGCGGTGAGCGCATTCACAGTCACGTCCAGCGTCCGGTCGAGGATGACGATGTTGAGGTGAGGGTCGATCATCGGCAGGCCGGTCGAAACGACCAGCACGACCAGCGTGATGGTGAGATAGAGATCCAGGCGACGGGGTCGGAGCCGATCCCGCTCCCGAAGGACGCGCTCCATGGGCCGATGATACCTACGGGCGTCGCGGTGACCGCAAGTCCTGCCTCGGACGTGACGAGAGCCGGACCTACGCCCCAGCGTTGATCCGGCTCCGTCGTGCTCGTCGCCGTCCCTGCCGTGAAGGGTCAGCGTCTGAGACTGGAGGTTTGCAGAGTTGGTCGTCGGGGACAGCCGTGCCGGCCCCGACTGCAATGCAGTGTGCTGGTCGATGGACCACGGAGCATCCGGGGTCCTACGGAGCGGGGTACGGAGTGCTTCTCGGTACCATCGGTGGGACAGCGACGGCGCTTCGCCCCAGGAGACGCTAGGGTCAGGGGATGGCCGCAGCACCGGGTCACGCTCGTTCCAGACCGCCCACCTGGCTGGTCTGGGCCGCCCTGCTCGTGGTCTATATCGTCTGGGGCTCGACGTACCTGGCCATCTCCGTCGTGGTGGGATCGATGCCGCCACTGCTGGCGGCCGGAGCCCGCTTCCTGGGAGCGGGCCTGATCATGGCCGGCGTGCTGGCCTTGCGCAGCGGACCGCGTCGACTGAGGATCGACCGTTCGCAGTTAGGCGGTGCGGCGTTCGTGGGGGCCGCACTCCTGCTGCTGGGGAACGGCGGCGTCTCCATGGGCGAGCAGACGGTGCCAAGCGGACTGGCCGCGTTGATCGTGGGTGTGGTGCCGCTGGTCGTGCTGGTCCTTCGTCGGCTATCGGGCGAGAGTCTCAGCGTGGCCGGGGTAGGCGGCGTGGTCCTGGGCTTCATCGGGCTGGGCGTGCTGGTCATCCCGCGCGGTATCGACGGGAGCACGGACGTGGTCGGTATGGCCCTGCTGATCCTGGCCTCCAGCTCCTGGGCGACCGGCTCGTTCTTCAGCCGCCGCCTGTCATTGCCGCGTGACCCGTTGGTCTCGACCGCCTACCAGCTCTTGTTGGGTGGCTCATTCCTGCTGGTGGCGGGGCTGGCCATCGGGGAGTGGCCGCAGGTCGTGGAGGGCGGTTTCACCGACGCGTCCATCTTGTCGCTGCTCTATCTGGTCTTCTTCGGATCGTTGCTGGCCTACACGGCCTACACGTGGCTGCTCCAGAACGCGCCCATCTCCCAGGTGGCCACCTATGCCTACGTCAACCCGGTCGTGGCCGTGGCCTTGGGCTCTGTCGTCCTGAACGAGCGGCTGGACTTGGCGATGATCGCTGGGGCGGCGATGATCGTCACCTCCGTGGCCTTCATCGCCCGCACGGAATCGCGCCCCGCCGTGCGCGACGTGACACTCGACAGCGCGCCGATCCGCGCCAGCCGGCGCTTGACGCGTCGCCTCGGTGGCCGCAGCCTGGGCCGCTCCTTGCGCCGCCGAGAGTAGGTACTCCGAAGCACCGCCCTGGTGTCTGTGGCGTGCCGAGCAGCTAACGGGCGCGCTCAGTCGGCCGCCGTGCCGGGCTTGAGATCCTCCAGTAGCTTGGCCATCTCCCGCGCGTTGGTGGCCCCGTAGTTGGCGTAGCAGTTGTTCATGAGCACGTGCGTCTGCTTCGCCTGTCCCGCCGCCTCGCGGATGCGCGGCGCCCATTCCTGGAGCTCCTCACGGTCGTAGAGATATCGGAACCGCTCCACGACCGGGATACCCCTGGCCTCCCAGGTCTCCGTTCGCCGTCCGTGGAATCGGATGACGGCCAGCTCCGCTGAGGTCACCGCTGTGATGGGCGGGACGCTGCTCTTGAACCCCTGCGGACCGTCGACCATCACGAACGGAAGCTGGTGGTCATCAAGGAAGCGCAAGGTCCGCTCCAGGTTCTTCTCGTTGAACCAGGACGCGTTGCGAAGCTCGACGGCCACAGCCACGCCCTCCAGCCTCTCGCGCGTCTCAAGGATCTCCTCCCGGCTCTTGGAGACGGGAAAGAACCAGCGGGGGTACTGCAGCAGGATGGAACCGAGCTGACCGACCTCCCGCAGGGGCTCCAGGCCATCGACGAACATCTCGAAGACGGCGTCGAGCAGCTCGGGCGGCAGGTCGCGCGCGTAGAGGCGGGGCTTGGCCGCCAGCTCGACCGGCAGTTCCTCGCGCAGCGCCTTGGGCAGTCGCTTGGTCTCCGTCGGCTGGCCGGTCATGAGCGCGTGCGCCTTGACGTCAAAGGTGAAGTCGGGCGGCGTCCGATCGCGCCAGAGCTCGGCGGTACGGCGGGCAGGCAGCGCGTAGTAGGTGGCATCGACCTCGACCAGCGGGAACTGGCTGGCGTAGAACTGGAGCCGCTCCTCTGCGGTGTCTGCCTCGGTCGGGTAAAAGACGCCCTTGGCGGTCATTGTCGGGTCCGTCCAGGAGGCCGTGCCCACGCGGACGCTGCCGCCGGACGGCAGATCGATGGCCTCCCGCCCGGCGTCGCCCAGATCGGCGGCGCGGCCAGCGGCTTGTCCCGGGCCCGGGTCGTGGTCCCCGTCGGTGGCGAAGGGGAGCGGCTGGGTCGTGGTTTCCCTGGTGCGCGCCGCCATGCGGTCAGTGTAGGCACTGGACTTGACGGAAAACGTCACGTTTGCTTTGTGCGGCGCCGCACCGCGTGGCCGTTCGCATCGCGGGAGTGCGTCCACCGCACAACGTGGGAGTGATCATGCGGCCGTACACTCGGCCGATGAAGGGTGATCGAGTCGAGATCGTGGTCGATACCGGTAACGGCGTGCAGACGTTCGAGATCGGTGCGACGCGCGCTGGACGGAGAGTGGACATCTCCGTATCGCGTGGCGTGGTGGAAGTGAGCGAGGTCACGCGCGGCGGCACGCCCATCCGGACCGGCCG
>JBBSMF010000052.1:0-7508 GCA_038233295.1 Candidatus Limnocylindrales bacterium
ATCGGTGTGGTCAACTTCCCGCCGCGTCGCATCGCCGGCTACGAGAGCCAGGTCCTGGTCCTGGGGGCGCTGGCCGCCGATGGACGGATCCCGCTCCTGAGCGTGGACGAGGGTGCCTCGCCGGGCGACCCCGTCGGCTGAACGCGACCTGTCGATGGATACCCCCAGGGAGTATCTCGAAAAGCCGTTGCAGCCTCCGCGGAACCGCGCTAACGTATGCCGCCCGACACCCCGATGGGTATCGTGGGCGTCCCCAGCCGGAGCCCTCGGGACTGGAGTCACCCAGCCTCCCGGCGCCGAGATCCGGGGTCGCGGGGTCTGCGCTCCGAGTGGTCAGAGGACCCCGCGAGGCGCCGTGCTTGCTGTGGGATCCGTAGCTTGGGGCTGGCCGTATCGATGGACGCGAAGCAGGTCTGGCGCGCTGCCCTGGGCGAGTTGCAGGTGGCCCTCTCACCGGCGAACTTCGAGACCTGGCTCAAAGAGACGGCCCTGATCTCGGTGGATGACAGTCGCTTCCGGGTGGCCGTCCCCAACGGCTTCGCCAAGGACTGGCTCGAGACCCGCTACCGATCCCTGATCTGTCAGACCCTGGCCCGCGTCGTGGGTTACAGCGTCAACGTGGATTTCGAGGTGCGCGAGGGTCTCACCGCACCCGCCGCGGATGACGCGCCTCTTCAGGCGCCGGTACGGCTAGAACCCGGCCGGGTGGGAGGCGAGGGTGGCTCGGTCAGCCTCAACGCCCGGTACACCTTCCGCAACTTCATCGTCGGGTCGGCCAACCGCCTGGCCCACGCCGCCAGCCTGTCCGTGGCGGAGCGTCCCGGCCACGCCTACAACCCACTCTTCCTGTACGGCGGGGTGGGCCTCGGCAAGACGCACCTGATGCATGCCATCGGCAACGCGGTGATCGCCCGCTACCCCCGCAAGAAGGTGGTCTACGCTACCAGCGAGAAGTTCACCAACGAGTTCATCACCAGCATCCAGCAGGGCAAGATAGACGAGTTCCGGGCGCGTTATCGGCGCATCGACCTGCTGCTCATCGACGACATCCAGTTCATCGCCGACAAGGAGCGCACGCAGGAGGAGTTCTTCCACACCTTCAATGCGATCCATGACGACGGCAAGCAGATCGTGCTCTCCAGCGATCGGCCACCCAAGCAGATCATCACCCTCGAGGAGCGCCTGCGCAGCCGCTTCGAGTGGGGGCTCATCGCGGACCTGACAGCGCCCGACCTGGAAACGCGCATCGCGATCCTGCGGGCCAAGGCCGAAGAGCAGTCGGTGCCCGTCTCGGCGGAGGCGCTGGAGTTCATCGCCCGGAAGGTCGTCTCCAACATCCGAGAGCTGGAGGGCGCCCTCATCCGCATCGTGGCCTACGCCAACATGAATGGGCGGCCACTCACCGCCGATCTGGCGCAGGCCGTGCTTTCCAACGTGCTCTACCAACCCAAACGCCAGGTGGTGACACCTGAACGCATCGCCCAGGCTGTCTCCGACTATTACGGCGTCGCGATGGAGCAGCTCAAGGGCCAGAAGCGAGATCGGGCGATCGTCATGCCGCGCCAGATCGCGATGTACCTGATGCGTGCCGAGACGGACGTCTCACTGCTGCGCATCGGGGCGGAGCTCGGCAACCGCGATCACTCGACCGTCCTCCACGCCTGCGACAAGATCGATCGCGAGAGTGCCGAGAACGAGGAGCTGCGCCGGGAGCTGGCCGCGGTGCGTGAGCTCATCTACTCCGACTGACGAAAGGCTCCGTCCTGAGCTCGCGGTCCCCAGGGCGACTGTGGACGCCGTGCTCGACCGTGAGGTGGACGATCGGTGGGCATCTGAGGCCACTCTCCAAGGCATGTGGAGGAGCGAGCGGACCGTCCACCGCAGATGCACCGAGCGTCCCCGGCCAGGAGGACCTTCATCCACCGGCCGGAGTGGTGCTCGATGAACGTGCTGCCAGCGTGACGATCACGGACCGTCCACACCGTCCACACCATGATGATGATGACGGGATGCGAAGATAGAGAACGATAGGGAGAACGCCGGGAAGTCTGGCCTGTGGACCGACCCATCCGGCCGAGTGAGGGAGCGGACGTCCGTGAAGCTATCGGTCATGCAGGAGAATCTGGCGCGCGGCCTATCCGTGGTGAGCCGCGCTGTCAGCACCCGCTCCACCCTACCCGTCCTGGCCAACGTCCTCCTGCGCACGGAGAACGCCGGGCTGAAGCTGACGGCCACCAACCTTGAGATCGGCATCACCTCCTGGGTGCCCGGCCGCATCGATACCGAAGGTGCCCTGACCGTACCGGCCCGACTGATCACCGACGTGGTCTCGGGCCTGCCCGCCGGCGAGCGGGTCGACCTGGAGGTGGAAGGCACCACGCTGCGCCTGAAGGCCGGCCGCTACCAGACCCACCTGCGCGGCATAGACGCCGAAGAGTTCCCGGTCATCCCGGCCGCCGGTGATCGACCCACCACGCGAGTCTCCCAGCGCCTCCTGCGCCAGGCACTCTCCGAGGTCGCCTTCGCGGCCGCTTCGGATGAGTCACGGCCCATCCTGACCGGCGTCCTGACCAAGCTTGTCAGGGATCGCCTGACGCTGGCCGCCGCGGACAACTACCGTATCGCGGTCAAGGACCTGCCCATCCTCGATCCCGTCGAGGAGACCACGCTGGTCGTGCCGGCCAGGTCGTACCAGGAGCTGATGCGGATCCTGGCTGACACGGACGATCCGGTGGACATCATGCTCGCCGCCTCCAAGAGTCAGGTCCTTTTCCACGTGGAGGGCACGGAGCTCGTCTCGCGCCTCATCGATGGCCAGTTCCCCAACTACCAGCAGGTGCTGCCCACCTCGCACACCTGCCGCGCCGTGGTCGAACGCGACGAGCTGCTGAAGGCCGTACGCCTCTCCGCGCTGATCGCTTCATCGGCCGCTAACGTCGTGCGCCTCAAGGTGGGCGACGCCGCCAGCGGCGCCATCACCATCGCGGCCGCAGCGGACGTGGGCGATGCCGAGGGGGAGGTGGAGGCGGCCATCGAAGGTGATGCCGTGGCCATCGCCTTCAACGCACGCTATCTCATCGAGGCACTACAAAACGTGGACGGCGACCAGCTCGCCCTGGAGTTCTCCGGGCCGCTCTCGCCGGGCGTCATCAAACCGGTCGAGGACCCCGACTACGTCCACGTCATCATGCCCGTCCGCACTCCGTCCTGACAGCCGGCCGGGCGCTGCGGACCCTGCCGTGCGCGTCGAGTGTCTGAGCCTGACCGGGTTCCGTTCCTATCCGTCGCTGGACGTGGCGTTCCCGGCGGGACCACAGGTCGTGGTAGGGCGGAACGCCGCGGGCAAGACGAACCTCCTGGAAGCGCTCGTGGTCCTGGCGCTGGGCCACTCGCACCGCACCTCGACGGACCTCGAGATGATCCGCTGGGACGCGCCCTTCGCGCGGCTGGAGGCACGTGTCGGCTCGGATGGACCCGGCACCGACGAGCTGGAGCTGGTGCTTACCCGTCCGGGTACGGCAGCCACCCGGAGGCGGATCAGGATCAATGGGGTTCCGCGCCGTGCTAGCGCCCTCACGGTGGCTCTCCGCGCCGTGGTCTTCGCGCCCGAGGACATGCTCCTGGTGGCGGGATCACCCTCTCTCCGGCGCGCGCTGCTCGACACGCTGGTGGCGCAGCAGGTGACCGAGGGTTCCGCCACGCTGAGCACGTACGCCCGCGCCCTCCAGCAGCGCAACACGCTCCTGCGTCGGATCCGCGAGGGCGAGGCCTCCCCCGACGAGCTGCGCTACTGGGATGCCATGGTGGTGGAACACGGTGGCCGGATCGTGTCCTGGCGTCTGGCCGCCCTGGCGGCCATGGCCGGGCCCCTCGCAGAGGCGCATGCCGAGATCGCCCCAGGTGAAGGCAGCCTGAGCGTGCGCTATCAGACAAACGCACCCATGGCCCCGGGAGAGAACGCCGAGGAGGCACTGCGGCGCCGGCTGGCTGAGACCTCGGAGAAGGAGGTCTGGAACGGATCGACCCTGGTCGGGCCACACCGCGACGACCTGGCCTTCGAGTCAGATGGGCGCGACCTGAGCGCGTTCGCGTCGCGAGGGCAGCAGCGCACGGCCATCCTCGCCGTCAAGCTCGCCCAGCTGGATCTCCTGTCGGCCCGCGAGGGAAGGCCCCCCCTGCTGCTGCTGGATGACGTGTTCAGCGAGCTGGATCCCGAGCGGCGCGCTCACCTGGTGCGCCGTATCGGTGAGCTGCCCCAGGCCTTCGTGACCACCACCACGCTGAACGACCTGGATCCTCGTCTCGTGGCTGCCTCGACGGCCTGGCGCGTGGAGCCCGGTCACCTTGAGCTCGTGGCATGAGCGAGCGCCGCCGTCCGATGCGCCGGCTGGCAGACCTCCTGCCGGACCTGGCCGGAAGCCTGGGCCTGGAGGAAGAGCTGCGGCTGTCGCGCGCCATGGCCTCTTGGGAGCGGCTTCTGGCGGAGCACGTTCCGGCCGCGTCGGCATCCTCCTCCCTGCTGGCGGTCCGGCCACCCGCGCTCATCGTCAGCGCCGACAGCCAGATCGTCGCCCAGGAGCTGCACCTTCGCTCGGACGAGCTTCTCTCCTCTTTCGCGAGCGCGCCCGGGGGCTCACGCCTGCTGGAGCTGCGCATCAGCGTGCGGCCGCGGCCCACCGGCTCACCCCAAGACCGGGCTCGGCGCGGCGACGTGTAGACTGGGCCGCCGATGCCGACCCGCCTCCACCTCAAGTACGGCCTGGTCGCCGAGCAGGACCGCCTCTCCTCGTCAGCGGACACGCTTTCCGTCACCGAGCCGGCGACGGGCTCCAAGTCCAGGACCAAGGGCAACCTCTATCTCGTCGTCTCGTCGGCGACGATGGGTGGCCGCGCGCGTGATGCCACGGCGCTGGTCGCGGACACCATCCGGCGCGACTACTACTACGACGAGTCGGCGGGCATCCCCATCTGCCTGGAGAAGGCATTCCGGAGCGCAGAGCGCAAGCTGCGCAACAGCCGTGAAGGACAGGGCATCGCGGTCGGCTCGATCGGCGTGGCCCTGGCCATCATCCGCGGCCACGAGCTGTACGTGGCGACCACCGGTCCCGCCGAGGCGTACCTGGTCCGAGCCGCCCGGCTGCTCATGCCGGAGCACTCCTCAGGGCCGGGTCTGCCCACTGGCGATGGCTTGCGCCTGGACGTCTGGCGCGGCGAGTTCGCCATCGGGGATTCGCTGCTTCTTGTCTCGCGCGACCTGACCGAGGTGGTGGGCACCGAGGAGCTGAAGAGCTCCGTGGTGACGCTCCATCCTCAGTCCGCGGTGGAGCACCTTCACCATCTGTTCGTGGCGGCCGGGGGCGAGGGATCGGATGCGGTGCTGGCCATCGAGGCCAGCGAGACGGCCACTCCTCGAGCGGAGAACAGGCTCGTCCCCGTGGTAGCGCCGGATGGTGACGGGCGAGGTAGCGGCCCGGCTCTGGCCGGGGCCGGTTCACTCATCAGCGCGCGCGCCCTGGGCGCCCGCGATGCGGTCGGCAATGCGTTCGGCGGCCTGACGGACCGGCTCTCGGACCTCATCCCGGGACGTCGACGGCAGTACCGGCGCATCGCTCCCCGGGTATCCCAGCGGGAATCGCAGCGTCGGGCGGCGGTGGCGTTCCTCGCCTTTTTGGGCGTCATCCTGGTGCTGGGCCTGCTCATCTACATCGCCCCTCGCGGGACCGAGACGCCCGTCGCCCGGGTCAACGAGGGCGAGGAAGCCTTCTCGTCCGCGCAGCAGCTGACGGACCAGGTGATGGAGGGGACACTCATCACCGACGACCCGGAACAGGCCCTCACGATGCTTCGGGAGGCCTGGGCGGCCCTGGGACGGGCGGAAGAGACGGACGTGCCGCTCGCCGAGGTGACGCCACTCCGGCAGCGGATCGCCGTGGGGCTGGACGAGCTGTACGGCACCAGATACATGGATGCCACCCTCGTCGCGCGCATCCCGGGGGGCGGCGTCCAGGACCCGCAGGATCTCGTCCGTGGGCCGGACGGCGCGGCCTACGTCCTCGATCGGGAGGCGCGCACGGTCAGCAGGGTGGACCCTACGACCGGATCGACGGCGGTCATCGTTACCGCCGGCGACGGTGCGGGCGAGGGCATCGGCACGCCCATGATGCTGGCCGTAGGCGGGCCGGACCTGCTCATCTCCGACATCCGCTCCAACCTCTGGCGCTGGCGCCCGTCAGACGACACCGGGAGCGGCACCCTGGGCCCCGTGCAGCTGAGCGACGATGTCGCGTGGGGCGAGGACGTCATCGACATCAACACCTTTTTGCTCCCCCGACAGGCGGAGGACGGCCTCTACCGGCTCTACGTCACGGATCCCAGCGCCGGCCAGATCTTGAGCTACCAACCGACCGCCGACGGCAGCGGGTTCTCCACCCCTAGCGACTACCTTGCCGCCGAGGACCCGGATATCGACGCGTTCCGCCAGGTCCTCATCGACGGCAACGTTTACGGGCTCACGGAAGACGACGCGGTCAAGCACCTCAGCGGCCGGGTGCAGGACTTCTCGCTGGCCACGCCACCGGACGACGCGGACCTTCGTCCGGGTCGCGACTACCGCCTCTTCGATGGTCCCGGCGGTATCGGCGAAGGATCGCTGTATGTGTGGGACGCGGAGCACGGCCGCCTCGTGGTCTTCCGCAAGTCGGATGGCGGCTACATCGAGCAATGGATCACCGGAACGCGGCTGCCGCGTCTGGCTGACCTGCGCGGTCTCTACGTGGTGCAGTCCGCCGCGTCCACCCCCGCGGAGGGTGAGGATCCGCTGCCTGCTCCACCGGCGACGGTCTTCTGGTTGACCGCCGACGCGCTCTATCGGAGCGAGCTGGTCGACCTGCCCCAGGGTCCGGCCGCCTCGCCGAGTCCCGCTGCCTCGCCGTCAGGCTCCGTCGGCCCGTCGCGCACCGGCGTAGAGGCCTCGCCAGGGCGGACGCGCCGGCCGCGCCAGTCCGCTTCCCCGGCTCCCTGAGGCGGCCGGGTCTAGAATCCGGTCCATGACGGTGGGTCTCACCCAGATGGTCGTGGAGAGTGTGCGCGTGCATATGCTGTCCTCGCAGCACGTGGTCATCCTCAAGGAGTCCGAGCGCGACCGGTATCTGCCCATCTGGATAGGCCCCTGGGAGGCCAACGCCATCGCCATGAAGCTCCAGGGAGTCTCCCCGGAGCGGCCCTTGACCCACGACCTCTTCGCGCAGACCCTCTCGGCCCTGGGTGCCACCGTGCAGCGCGTCGTGGTCAGCGACCTGGCCGACGAGACCTATCGTGCCCGGCTGCTCCTGGAGGTGGACGGGCGCATCGTGGAGATGGATGCGCGACCCAGCGACGCCGTGGCTCTCGCGGTGCGTACCGCTGCCCCGATCTATGCCACGGACGCCGTCCTGGAGCGGGCGGGGGTGACGCCGGAGGCAGACGAGGACGAGAAGCTCTCGGTCTTCCGCGAGTTCATCAACTCCCTG
>JBBSMF010000053.1:0-7481 GCA_038233295.1 Candidatus Limnocylindrales bacterium
CATCGTGGGCCACCTGCTGCGGCTCCGCGACAGCCTCTCGGACCGTGGCGACCACGAGACCCGTCAGCAGGATATCGAGGGCGTCCGAAGTGCGGCGATGCTGGCCGTGAACGACTACTTCCGCGACCGGATGACCGCCATGCCCGGCATCAAGAGCTACCTGGACGAGATCGCCACCCGCGAGGGTTGAGAAGCGCTGGGAGGCTCGAGCGATCCACGACCCTGGCAGATCCGACCGGGGGTGGCCGTAAGTCGACTCTGCCAGTTCCGATCCTGGCGGATACCACTCGGGGTGCAGACAGCCACGATCGCGGGGACGCGGAGTGGCCCTCTACGCTCACGCTGCCTTGATCGTTGTCACTCGGACACGCTGCCGCGCTGGAGAGCCTGACATAGCGACACCCGGTGTCGAGTACGCCAGGAAAGAGAGGGCCGCAACGGCCGATCGAGGGTTCCGCAGCCACGCCCGCATGGTTCGTCCGTCCGTGGGATAGGCGAGCCGCAGGACCGAAGCGTGTCGTGCCAGTCTTCGGCGGTTGGCACTGCTGTCGGCGAGGATGAGCCAGGAGCTGACGGTAGCTGGCTGAGGCAAGCCGCGTTCCTGGCAGATACGCGTGGCCAAGCGTCTCTTGCGATCCAGCGTCCCGATCGCCTCCTGGACATCGACCAGGTCCGTCTTCAGCTCGATGATGACTAGCGAGCGGCTGGGAGCATGCCAGGCGACGAGGTCGATCACGCCGCGCTCGCCGTAGATCGCGAACGAGACCTCGGGTGTCAGCTCCCATTCCGGCAGGCTGGCGAAGGACCGCGCCACCGACTCATGGAGGGCGGAATGGCCGGCGTTGATCAACCGGTCCAGCTCTCCACCGCGCCAGCGTGCGAAGAGATCGACACGGATGTCGAGCACGGCGCCGGCTCGGCGCAGGACGTGCAGCGAGATCCGGTCCATGTGACCGCGCTCGATCAGGGACACCAGACTGGCCGAGATACCTGCTCGTGCCGCCACGTCGCTCTGACGCCAGCCGCGACGGACCCGGACAGCTCGGAAGGCGGCTCCGACACGTTGGTCACTCATGGCCCGATGGTGGCCATCTTGTCGTATCGGGTCATCTACCCGGGCTTCTTCGCCGCTGATCGGCTCGGGCTCGGGCGAGAGGCTAAACGGGCCTGGTCGGGATGCGCGCCCTCACGGCCGCACCCTCGCTACGGACTGCGCCCAACAGCAGCGCACCCTCTGACGAGATGCTGAAGAACGTGTAACCGGCCGCTGCGTAGCGATCGACGTCCTCCGGCTTCCAGAGCAGGACGCCGGCCGCCTTGCCCTGGGCCCGCGCTGCCCGCCCGACCGACTCGATCGCCGCTTGATAGTCGGGATGGTCGATGTTCCCTGGTAGGCCCAGCGCGTGCGAGAGATCAGCCGGGCCGACGAAAAGGACGTCGACCTCATCGAGGGCAGCCAGCTCCTCCGCTGCCTCGACGGCGGCCACGCTCTCGATCTGGACGATGCCCAGGATCTCGTCGTTGCGGTTGGCCGGAGCCCCGTGGCCGCCCGATCCCCAGTCGAGACCCCGCGTGAAGAGCGCCACACCGCGGATGCCCGCCGGCGGGTAGCGCAGCCAGGAGCAGATCTCGCGCGCTTCTTCGAGGGTGTCGATGCGCGGCACCATGATGCCCTCGGCCCCCAGATCCAAGGCTCGCCCGATGCGCAGGCGCGTGCCCTGCTCGACTCGCACGATGGCCGGTGTCCCCGTGCCGGCGATGGCTTGAAGCATGACCAGCAGGTCGCCGTCCCCGCAGGCGCCATGCTCGAGGTCGACCAGCAGCCAGTCCAGACCGGCGCGCCCGCACACCTCGGCGACGGCGGGCGAGCCCATGTTGAGGAACGTGCCGATGAGCGTCTCTCCGGCAAGGACCCGCCCACGAAGCGGACGACCGATGGGCATGCGAACTCCTGCGGTTGACGGGAGGGGACGCGTGGCCCAGAATCCAGCGCTCGTGGGCCGCTAGCTCAATGGTAGAGCAGCTGACTCTTAATCAGCTGGTTGAAGGTTCGAGTCCTTCGCGGCTCACCAAACGTTGGTCGAGAAAGGGCAAAGAAAACGGGAGGGGAGCCTCGTACCCAGAATACGAGGCTCCGCACCTCCCTTGCGGCGTCGCCACTCGCATGGATCGCGAGGGGACCGCCGTCGCAGGAACTCTACCACAGCCTGTCATCAAATACTAGACTCAACTTTTGGTGCGGCTGTCACTCCAGCGGGAGGCGGTTGAGCAGCACCAGCAGGGGTCGGGTGACCGGGGCAGGAGTCTCGATCACAGGCAGTCGCAGCCAGTCGTCCCCAGCATCGCCGCCACGGTATGCGCTCAGCAGACGGCGGGCAGAGATGGCGGAGAGCCCCATCGCGGCCACTGCCTCCGCAAGCGTCACGCCCTCTCCCCGCAATCCGCGGGTGACCACGCACAGCCGTCCATCGCGCAGCACTTCGCCTAGCCGCGCGTGGCGTTCCTGGAACGGGCGCCCCGTCAGCTCCTCGCCACCGTCCCACAGCAAGTCCGAAGCGACGAACGCCGCTTCCCCGCCCAGCGCGGCCGGATCCGCCAGACGGCGGCGCAACAGCTCCGCGTCCGGCCGGCCCTCATCGTCGAGCACGAGCAGCGTGCCGTCCAGCACGACGCCGTCGGCCGCCAACTGCGAGCCGATGACGTCCAGCTCGGGAAAGGTCGAGAGCGGATCGATCAGATGGTCGGTCTGGAGCCTCAGCCGACCTCCATCGGCAAAGGCGAAGGCACGTGCCCCGGGCCACCACGGCTCGAAGAAGTAGTCCTCGTCGTCGAAGGGAGCGCCGCCGGCGGAGGGTGACATGGGCGCGATCCGCTCGGGCAGCCGCGGAGCCGGATCCGTACCGCCGTCCAGCACCAGCCGCAGTTGCTCGGGCCGATCCTCATGCTGGCGAGACCGATCGGGCGTCATCCGGACGACGTGGCGACGGCGGCCGGTCGCCATCCGCGTCAGGCGGACTTGCGCTTGCGTTCCGTTCGGGCGGCCGCCGGTCGATCAGCGGGCTTCGTGGCCGCCTTCCCTGCGGCTTTGCCGGCTGCGCGGGATGCGGCCGTCTTGCTGGCGGCAGGCTTTGCGGCGCGGCTCTTGCGGACCTCCGCCACTGAGGTCGGTTCCTTGGCCTTCTCCTCGACCGTCTCGGCAGCCGCGCCCTTGCCTTGGCGAGCCGCGGCCACGCTGGCCTCCAGCACGGCCATCAGGTCGGTCAGCTTGCTGGTCTCCACGACCGGCTGCGGCCGCTCCACGGGCTGGCCGTCGATCTTGGCCTCGATGACTCCCATCAAGGCCTCGCGGTACTCGTCGTGGTACCGACTCGCGTCGAAGTCGCCCTTCATGGCCTCCACCAGCTGCTGGGCCATGGTCAGCTCCGCCGGTTTGAAGTCGAAGTCCTCCTCGGGCAGCTCCAGCTCGCCGGGATCGCGAACCTCGTCGGGCCAGTAGAGCGTGGACAGGAGCATCGTCTTGGAGTAGGGGTCCAGCGAGGCGAGCAGCTCCCTGTCCTTCAGCACGATCTTGCAGATGGCCTGGAGGTTCGCTTCGCGCAGCACCGACTTCAGGAGATAGAAGGCCTTCCGGCCGACCACTTCGGGCTCCAGGTAGTAGGCCTGCTTGACGAAGGTGGTCGAGAACTCCTCGCGGTCGGCCTCCACGAACTGCTCGATCTCGATAGCCCGCACGGTCTTGAGGGGAACCGACTCCAGATCCCCCTCCTCGATGACCACGTACTGCCCCTTGGACCACTCGAAGCCACGAACGGTGTCCGAGCGCGAGATCTCGCCGTGCTCCGGGCAGTGCGTCTTCATCTGGATCCGGTTGAGGCACTCCTTGTGGAGCAGGTTGAAGGAGAGCCCGCCGCGTGGCTCCGTGGCCAGGTACAGCTTCACGGGAATCGTGACGAGACCGAACTGGATCGCCCCCCGCCACATCGACCGTGCCATGACGCCTCCTTCATCGCACCGGGGTCCCACCGGTCGCGGGGCGAGGATAGCCCCCACATGCAAGCCGCGCCGATGTCGCTATCCTCAGCCGCCTGTCGTGAGGCGTCTGATGCTGGTCATGTCCGTGTCCGGTGCAGTGCTCGTTGGTTGTTCCGGGAGCGCTGTCGCGGAGCCGTCCGGTGAAGGCTCGCCGGTCGGGTCGACAGCCGTACCCGCCGGGCCGACGACCAGTCCGATGCGTCCGCCCACGGCGCGCACGTCCACCGGGCCCCTCACCTACGTGGCCCTGGGCGACTCCTACACCATCGGGACCGGGGTCAAGGCCGGCAACCGCTGGCCCAATCAGTTGGTGAGAGCGCTTCGCCCGGGTGTCTCGCTGGACCTGGCCGCGAACCTGGGTGTCCACGGCTACACGTCGGCCCAGCTCATCGAGGAGCAATTGCCGCGGCTGGATGGCCTTGACGCTGAGTTCGTGACCGTGCTGATCGGCGTCAATGATGTCTTCCAGGGCGGCGACGCCGAGACCTACCAGGCCAACGTCCGGACGATCCTGGACGACCTCCTGGGGCGGCTGCCCGCGTCGCGGATCCTGGTGGTCTCGACGCCCGATTACACGCTTACGCCGGAGGGGGCCGCGAGCGGCGGCGCTGAAGCGAAAGGGACCGAGATCGAGCGCTTCAACCAGATCCTGCGCGAGGAGACAGTGGCCCGGGGCATCGGATGGGTGGACATCGGCGCTGTCGCCGATCGCGTGCCTGACGACCCGTCACTGGTCGCCCAGGACGGCCTCCATCCCAGTGGCAAGCAGTACTCCGGCTGGGTCGAGCTCATCGCGCCGGTCGCCCGCGAGCTGCTCACGCGGGACGAGGCGGACGAGTAGGGGTTCAGCGCAGCCAGTAGCGGCGGCCGAGCGGCAGGTCCGTGGCGGGCGGCACGGCCAGGATCTTCCCCCCGAGAGTGACGGTGCCGTCCCGCACATCCACCTCGACCGGTGCCGTGGCGCGGTTGAGCATCAGGTCCGACCGACCCAGGCCGCGGGTCCGACGCACGGCGATGAGCCCCCGGCGCGTGCCCAGGCGCTGACCGATGCCGGCCGCCAGGGCGGCCTCCGACACGAATGTGACTGACACGCTGGCAGATGCCAGGCCGAAGGCGCCCCAGTGGCCCCTGAGGCGGGTCGGTTGAGCGCCCTCCACCGTGGCATTGCCGTCGCCGAGCGAACCCCAGGCCGGGTATCCGGACTTGAGCACCAGCTCCGGCTTGACACCGAACCAGCCTGGTCGCCAGAGGACGATGTCACCCAGCCGGCCCGGTCGCAGCGACCCGACGTGGTCCGCGATGCCGTGTGTGATGGCCGGCTCCACGGTCACCTTGGCCAGGTAGCGCAGGACGCGCGACGTGTCGTCGTCGCCGCTTGCCAGCGCCGGGCCGCTGCCGTCGTCCGGCAGCCCCTCGATCCCCTCCGCGGCTCCGCTTCCGCGCCAGGCCTTCATCACGTGGGCCAGCTGCACGGTCCGTCGCAGCGTCTCCCCGATGCGTCCCATGCCCTGGGAGTCGCTGTTGATGACGCCGATGGCGCCCAGCTCATGGAGCGGCCCCTCCGCTGCCATCGTGGCTGGATGGATCCGCTCCGACATGAGCGCCAGGTCGGCGGGCACGCTCCAGCGGCCACCGTGGTTGAGCATGATCATGGGCAGGTGCTCGGCGGCCGCCGAGGGTCCGAAGGGGATGGTGGGCGTGGTCGATGAGCAGATCACGTTGGCTTCGCGCACGAGGCCGATGAGGTCGGGCACGTGCCCGCCGCCGGCGCCCTCCACGTGGTAGGCGTGGACCGTTCGGCCAGCGATGGCGGCAACCGTGTCCTCCAGCTCGGCCGTCTCGTGGAGCCCGTCGGTATGGAGCGAGACGGAGACGTCGTGATGCTCAGCGAAGGCCAGCGTCGCATCGATGAGCTCAGGGTCGGCGCCGTAGTCCTCGTGGATCTTGAAGCCGCAGCCGCCGGCCTCCAGCAGCGGCGCCAGGTTCGAGTCTCCGCCCGCCCTCGCGTTGACCTGGAGTCCCACGTTGAGCGGCCACGCCTCCAGCGATCGAAGGGTCCGCAGCATGGAGGCGGGTGGCTCTTCGAAGCCCGCCGTGATGAGCGTGGTCACCCCCGCTGACAGCGCCGCCGGCATCAATCCCGGGTGGATCAGGTGCACGTGCGAGTCGACCACTCCCGGGGTGGCGATGAGGCCGTAGGCGACGATCGGCTCGGTGTGAGGCCCGATGGTCAGCTCGATGCCGTCGCTGATGTCCGGGTTACCGGCTCGGCCGACGCCCACGATGCGACCGTCCTTGATGCCGATGTCCGCTTTCACACAGCCGAAGGTGGCATCCAGCACCACGGCGCCGATGACCACGGTATCGAGCTCGCTGGGGCCGCCGTAACGATCGCGCTGGGCCATGCCTCGGCGCATGGTCCGCGCATAGCCCCACATGGGCTGATCGCCCGGCGCCTGGCGGTCCTCAGCGACGCGGATCCACAGGTCGCTGTCGGCCAGACGTATCCGGTCGCCGGCCGACGGCCCGTACGCCGCCAGGAAGTCCTCCCGGGAACGGGTCATGGCGGGCCGCCCGCGCCGTGATAGGCCACCAGGTCGACCTCGCGCTCCTCACCAGGCGCCCAGCGTTGGGACTCGCCGGCGGGAAGGTCCAGCCGATAGCCCCGCGCCGCCTCGCGGTCGAAGTCCAGCCGCGGGTTGACCTGATGGAAGGGGTGATGCGAGGAGACGCGGACGATGCGCCTAGACGTGTTCCGCACCAGCAGCCGGATGCCGTTTCCAGCCGGGCGCGAGGGCGGCTCGTCCGAGGCGGTGACGATCTGGCCAGGCACCAGCGAGCCGCGATCATCTGGCCGCCCGAGCGGGTCGAGCAGGACCACCAGGCGCGTGCCCTCGTCCATGAGCACCTCGAGTCGGACCTCATCGACCAGTGCCGAAACCCCGGCCAGGCATTCGTGGACGCCGACCGCCGTGCGGCCTGCCTCCATGATCTCGGCATACCCGCCGCCCGCGCGGGCGCTCTCGAACATCGCATCGCAGATCAGGGCCACAGCCTCGGGGGCGTTGAGGCGCAGGCCGGCGGCGCGATGGCGGCGAGCCAGCTCGGCCGCCGTGAAGATCAGCAGTCGCTCTTCCTCGAGCGCGGTCATGCGCATGCACGCCATCCTAGCCAACGACGAGGGTGGACCTCGCAGCCACACCGGTTGGAATACACCTGCAAGCCGCCCGTGGGCGGGTCCAGAACGACCGGACCCGCCGGCGGTCCATGCTGGGCACTTGTCCCCAAATCCAAGGAGAAACCAGATGGCCATCGATTTCCTGGACGGCATCCGCCGCCGCACCTCTTCCATCGACACCCCCGATCGGCGAACCTTGTCGCTGCCCGACATCGACCTTCACGATCTTCCCAAGCCCGATCTGAGTGCCGCCGGCCGAGCCGTGGGCGAG
>JBBSMF010000054.1:0-7290 GCA_038233295.1 Candidatus Limnocylindrales bacterium
GCCCGCTCTCATGGCACCGGCTGGTCGTCCCTTCGTAGGGCGCTGAGCCACATCTGCGTCCACGCATGGGCCATTGCTCCGTATGTCCGATCGACGATTAGAACACCCGTTCACGCCCGAACCGATCGTGAACTCGACCCGTGTCGGCCGCCGTCGGCGGATCGTCAATTTCATAAGGGTGCTTATAAGGGTGCTTCAGAGCCTCATCTGGGTCCATTTAGAACGAGTGTTCTACGGCTCTGAGCGTGAACCAAGCCGAAACGGGGGCGAAACAGGGCGTTTGGTACCGCATACCGGATTCGAACCGGTGATCTCCGCCTTGAGAGGGCGGTGTCCTAGGCCTCTAGACGAATGCGGCACGGGTCGCGCAGGACGCGGCCGAGTATAGCGACTGCCGGCGTGCGGGACTCCTGCGAGCTCAGAGCCTGTGCACTTCCAGGAACGTGCGGATGGCGTCGACCACCGGCTCGTAAGTCCGCTCACCGACCACCAACCCGAAATGGGAGAGGTCGGGAAACGGCTGGTACTCCGCCCCCAGCCACTCGGCCAGGCGCTGGCACTCGGCAGCCGGGAAGAGGCGGTCCCGGCCGCCGCCCACGACCAGCGCGGGGGTGCCTGTCAGCGACCCTGGCTCGACCGATACACCTGCCAGCATCTGGCGGCGGGCCACTCCCGACTCCGCGCCCATGAGGTGCTGGATGCGGCCGACATCGGCCGCCGAAAGGTCGGGGTTCTGCTGCCGGATGGCCTCGCTCGGACCGGCCCAGCCGATGAGCTCCTGGCGGAAGATCGCCGGCACGAGCCGTACCACGTGCGGTGACGACTCGGGACGGATGGGCTGCGGCAGCGCGGGCGCGATCAGGACCAGCCCCAGGACCTCCTGCACCTCGGCCATCTTCAAGGCCAGCAATGCGCCCAGGCCGTGGCCCACCAGGACGGCGGGCCGGCCGAGCGCCTCCAGGCCCGCCCGTGTATCGGCGAGGTATGAGTCCATGTCGAGCGACGCCAGATCCGCCGTCTCGGACCAGAAGTGTGCCCGCAGGTTGAGCGCATGTCCTTCCCAGCCGCGTTGGGCGAAGTAGGAGAGGTAGCGCTCCCAGAGCCACGAACCCGATAGCTCGCCATGCAGCAGGAAGAGCGGCTTGCGCCGCGATCGACGCTCGGGCAGCCATGACTCGACGTACAGGCCCCGACTGGCGATGACGATCTCGTCCTTGCGTACCGGCCTGGCTGGACGCGGTTCCACCACAGCGCCGTCCGAATGCGACTCGCCACCGCGCCCTATGTGGTCCTCGCGCAAGGTCACCCCTACTCCAGCGCGTTGAAGAGAAGGCCCGTCGGTGCCTTGGGCTGGAAGTAGGTCGACTTCTGGGGCATCACGCCCCCGGCGTCGGCGACACGCAGCACCGCGGAGACAGGGGTCGGGTCCAGGAGGAAGGCCGTGCCGCCGGACTTCCCCGCCGAAGAGATGGCGGCGGCGGCATCCTTGAGATAGGTCACGCGGCCCCCGTGCGACAGCTCTTCCGATCCGATGCCGCCCAACCGCCCCAGCGCCGCAGCCAGCAAGCTCGTGTCCAGCCAACGGGCCGCCTCTGGTAGCGCCGGATCGAGCAGCGGGGCGAGTCTCTCCCGACGGGCGACTAGCAGCGCACACCCGTCGGAGCCGCGATACCCGAACCGACCGGTGCTCTCCTCCGCAGGCGGCGGCGTAGCCATGCGCCCAAGAAGCTCATCCGGACCACCAAGCCGCTCCACGCTGAACAGCTCCGCTGCTGCAGCCAGGAACCCAGCGGTGGGCGCGAGACCCTGGACCACACGGTGCGTCGCCATCGCCGCGGGGGCCGCCTCGACGGCGTAGACCAGGACCAGGACATAGTCGTAGGCGCGGTCACTCTCGCAGGCTCGCCGTTGCCCGCGTTCCTCGCGATAACGCAATGCGGTCTCGTACCGATGGTGCCCGTCGGCGATGGTCAACGGGCCAGCGCCCACAAGGTCGAGAAGCCGGACGGCTGGAGCGGCCGCGCCGTCCATCGCCCACAGGCGGTGCCCGACGCCGGACGATTCCGTGGCCGTGGCGTCGGGAGGGCCGGCGGTCAGCTCCGCCAGTGCAGCGTCGGTTCCCGAACGCTCGTGCAGCAGGACCACCGGACTCAGGTTCGTGCCTGTCGCGCGCAGCAGTCGGTAGCGATCCTCCTTCGGACCGCTCATCGTCCGCTCGTGCGGGCGCACGCCACTCCCTGGCTCGAGTGGCTCCAGCCGGAGACGGGCCATGAACCCGCGCGCGGTCCTGGAACCTCCCTCGGAGCCGGTCTCGTAGCGCATCTCGTGCACGTAGAGCGACGGTGACGCGTCCTTGGCCAGCACGCCTTCGCTGCGCCACGCGACCAGGGTCCGGGCGGCCTCTCGGTAGCGCGCGTCGTCATCCGACACGGACGAGCCGCCGTCATGCGACTTGGGCGAGCCGCCCCCGCCGTCCCCTCGGTCCTCCATGGCGGGTGGCAGCTCCAGGCGCACGGCGTTGAACGGGTGACGACGCAGCAGCTCCGCCTGCTCCTGCGGCCCGATCACGTCGTAGGGCGGGCACAGCACGGCCGAGAGGTCGGGCACGCGCGCCGGCTGGTAACGAAGGGCTCTAAAGGGGCGCAAGATGGGCACGTCATGAGATGGTAGCGGGGCGGGGCACAAGTCCCGTTCACGAGTGGCCTGCCACCACCCGCAGGACCGCGGCCTCGACCGTCACAGGGATGCAACTTTCAGCGCCGCCCGTGCGTCTAGCCGATGACGCGAGGCGACACTCGCCGATCACCGCTGCGCTCGCCAACCACACCCGAGGTTCCATGACGCGTCCCAGGGGATCAGCGCACCGCGCCCTGACCGGCTCGAGCCGCCTGCGACGCCTGGGCCGCGCCGGGTCAGCCACGTTCCTCACCGCCGGGCTGGTGCTGGCGGCCCTGAGCCCCGTCCTGCGACCGGCCACGGCCGTGCAGGCGGCCTCGGCTGGTACGGAGCAGGCCACTGGGATCGTGATGACGGCAGAGCCGATGCTGGGCGGCAATGTCCGGCCCGGCGCCTGGGCGGCGGTGCGCGTTCGCGTCGAGAACGACGGGCCGGCCGTGGACGGGGAGCTGCGCATCAGCAGCGCCGATCAGGGTCGCTCCACGTATGGCATCGCCGTCCAGCTCGCCACGGGAGCCCGGCAGGACCACATCCTCTACGGGCAACCGGGCTTCTTCGGGGCGCGTTTCGTGATCACGCTGGTGAGCGACGGGCTCATCCTCGCCCGCCAGGAGGCGCCGGTCACTTCGGGCGAGTTCGGATCGCTCAGCGTCTATGTCATCGCGGAGCGTCCGGAGGCACTCATCGGCGACATCCGCGCTGCGGTCACGGCACGCAACCGGCCGTCGCCCGTGGTGGTCGCCATCGATCCGGAGGACCTCCCTCCGCGGGTCGAGGCCTGGGCGGCCATGGATCGGATCGTGTGGCACGACGTTGACTCCACCAGGCTCAGCGCGGAGCAGCTCGAGGCGCTGCGCACCTGGGTCGCCGTGGGAGGACACCTGGTCATCGTGGGCGGCACCACCGGTCCCACGACGCTGGGCGCGTTCCCCGCCGAGCTCCTTCCTTACCAGCCGAGCCAGACCATCGACGTCCCCTTGGCCGATCTGGAGGCGCTACTGGGGTCCCTGCCCGCGAGTGCCACACCGCTGCCGGCGGTGGCGGGCGTCCTGGCGCAGGGCACCCCTCTTGGTCGAAGTGGCGACCAGGTCTTCGCCGCCCGATCCGCGCACGGTCAGGGCTCCGTCTCACTCATCGGCATCGATCCCTCGACCTCTTGGCTGGCCGGCTCGTCGCTCGCTGGCGGACTCTGGGGACGTGCGCTGCCGCCCGCGAGCAACGGCGGCAACGACCCCTTCGCAGCACAGGACGACGGCTTCCTGGTGGGAACGCTGGGCAACCTGCCCTCCGTCCAGT
The DNA here is from genome assembly GCA_038233295.1 of Candidatus Limnocylindrales bacterium. Lineage (GTDB taxonomy): Bacteria > Chloroflexota > Limnocylindria > Limnocylindrales > CSP1-4 > Palsa-1032. The sequence continues at coordinate 3,973 of JBBSMF010000054.1, forward strand.
TGCCGCGCATGGATCAACTCTTCCTGCTGCTGTTCGGGTACATCGCGCTGATCGGCCCGGCCAACTACCTGATCCTTCGGCGGCTCGATCGACGAGAGTGGGCATGGGTCACGATGCCGGCCATGGTCCTGGCCTTCGCCGTCGTCGCCTACGGACTGGGGGTTTCGCTCAAGGGGACGGACGTGATCATCAATGAGCTGGCAGTCGTGCGGGGCTCGGCAGGCACCGACCGTGGCGTCGGTCAGGTCTACGTGGGCCTCTTCTCGCCCAACCGTGCCACCTTCGAGGTGAAGGTCGGGGGCTCGGCCCTCATCTCCAACCCCGTGAGCGTCCAGCAGGATCGCGGCGAGCAGCCCATCGACGTGCTCTTCGGTGATCCGGCCAGCCTGCGTGGATACCAGGTCGGTTTCGGCGTCCTGCGTGGCTTTCGCGCGGAGGCAGCCGTCGAGACGCCCCGGATGGAGGCCGACCTCCTGATGGTCGGGGAGCGCCTCCAGGGCACGCTCACCAACGCATCGGATATGCCCCTCGACCATGTCAGCCTGGTCTTCGGGAACGGAGTCCAGGTCCTCTCGGCCATGGCGCCCGGCGAGACACGCCCGGTGGACCTGGACGCGGTCGCCGCCAACGCGTTCTCCCAGCAGCTGGCTGAACGGCTCTTCGGGCGGGCCCGACCGCAGGACGCTGAGGCATCGCGGACGCTCTACACCCGCCGTGCTGTCATCCAGCAACTCAGCGGCGGCTGGGAGGGAGAATTCAGGCTCTCTGGCAGCGCGGCCGCCGGGGAGGGGCCGGTCATCCTCGCCTGGCGATCCGGCGGCACGCTGGACATCGACGTCGGGAGGCCCGCGGACAACGTCGGCGACACCCTGTTCGTGCTCCCTGCCCGAGCGACAGCTTCTGGGCCTGTCGTCTTCTCTGGAGACCTGGTACGCCACACCATCGCGGAGACCGACACGCTCGAGGGCTGGGAGGAGGGTTCCGGCTTCTATCTGGGCCGCGGCACGATGACCGTGGACTATCGCCCCGGCGGCTTCGAGGGCGGGTTCGAAGTCACCGGCCTTGCGCTCGGACTCTCCCAGGATGGCGAGCGACCACTGGTGGGCGAGGGAGAGCCCATCGAGCCACTGCCCGCAGCGGAGCAGCCGGATCCCGACGACCCGCTCGATGGCCCCGATCCCACCGATCCGGTCGCTGGCGTTGAAGACCCGGAGGACCCATTCAAGCCCGATGGCGGCTTCGGCGAACAGCTGCCGCGGCTCCAGCTCTTCGATCGCGTGGCGGGTCGCTGGATGGAGTTTCCGGAGATGACGCGGTTCAAGAGCTACCGGATCGCGGAGCCGGAGCGCTACGTCGATGCCTCCGGCAGCTTCCGGGTCCGCTTCGTGAACCGTTCGGGAGAGGGCTCCAGCATGTACTTCTCGCTCCAGGCGCGACTGGAAGGCACGGTCCGGTGACTGCCGCGCTGCGCACGCAGGGGCTGGTCAAGCGCTACGGCCGGACGCTGGCCGTGGCGGGGGTGGATCTGGAGATCGCGCCGGGCGAGATCTTCGGCCTGGTGGGACCCAATGGAGCCGGCAAGACGACCACCATCCGCATGCTCGCCACGCTCCTGCCACCTTCTGCGGGGGAGGCGGAGATCTGCGGCTTCAGCGTGGAGCGGCAACCGGATGAGGTGCGCCGCGTGATCGGCTACATGCCCGATACGTTCGGCGTCTACGACGACATGCGCGTCTGGGAGTACCTGGACTTCTTCGCCCGCTGCTACGGCATCTCTGCGGCGCGGCGCCGCCAGATGGTGGGCGACCTCCTGGAGCTGGTCGACCTGGCCGCCAAACGCGAGGACTACGTGCAGGCGCTCAGTCGCGGCATGCAGCAGCGCCTCTGCCTGGCTCACGCTCTGGTGCACGATCCTCAGGTATTGCTCCTCGACGAGCCTGCCTCGGGCCTCGACCCGCGCGCCCGGATGGAGCTGCGCGAGCTGTTGCGCGAGCTCCGCTCCCTGGGCAAGACCGTGATCATCAGCAGCCACATCCTCCCCGAGCTGGAGGAGCTGTGCACCGCGGTGGCCATCATCGACCGCGGTCGCGTGCTGGCCTCCGGGCCGGTCGAGGAGATCCAGACACGCTTCCGTCAGGGCTCCGTGGCGCGTGCCCGCATCCTGGGTGACGCGGAGGCCGTCTTCGCCGCCCAGCGTTTCCTCGCCGCGCAGCCCGAGGTGGCCTCCGTGGAGATCCTGCCCGACGGCCGGCTGGAGCTGGCACTGCCCGGCGACGAAGAGGCCTCGGCGGCACTTCTCGCCCGTGCTGTCCAGGCCTCGCACCGCGTGGCCTCCTTCGCGCCCGCGGCCAGCGATCTGGAGGAGCTCTTCCTGCAGATCACCGCACTCGACGAGGAGCCCGTCTCATGACCGTCGGCCAGCCGCCTGCGCAGGCCACGTCGCGAATGCCCCAGGGCCTGCGCAGCTTCTGGGCCGGCATCTCCGCTGTGAGCACGAAGGAGCTGCGCGGCCGGATGCGTGGCCGCCGCGCCTTCGTGGTGGTGACGATCTACCTGCTGCTGCTGAGCCTGTTCGCGTTCGGCGTCTATCAGATGCTCCATGACGCCGCCGTGATGCGCAGCCGCTTCGCGTTCGACGGCGGGTTCTCCGACGGAGGGTTCTCCGAGGGTGGCTTCCCCGGTGACGGGTTCTCGGGCAGCTTCGTGTCGGGCGCCATCTCGGCGGAGATCGGACATGCCCTCTTCAGCGGCATCCTGATCGTGCAGACGCTCCTGGTGCTCGTCCTCGCGCCGGCCTTCACCAGTGGGGCCATCTCCATGGAGCGCGAGAAGCAGACCCTGGAACTCCTGATCACCACGCCGCTCAGCACGCTGGGCATGGTGGTGGGCAAGCTCCTATCCGCGCTGGCTTACGTCTTCCTGCTCATCGTGGCATCCATCCCGCTGATGGCCATCGTGTTCGCCTTCGGTGGCATCGGGCCGGAGGACCTCGTTCGCGCATACCTCCTGCTGTTCGCCGTGGCCTTCGGGGTAGGCGCCATCGGGCTGTTCATGTCGGCCCTGATCGGTCGCACGCAGGTCGCAACGATCCTGTCCTTCATCATCGTGCTCGGCCTGACCATCGGCACCGTGGCGCTCCATACCTACCTGGTGGCCAGCACTCCACGGCCGGACGACGGCAATTTCGTCGTGGCCGAGCGCCATCAGGCGCCGGAGGCACTCCTCTGGCTCAACCCCCTGGTGGCGGACCTGGACCTCGTCTGCATCACGGTCCCGACCGGGTACCACTTCACCTGCTCGTACATCTCGATCGTCACC
>JBBSMF010000055.1:0-7243 GCA_038233295.1 Candidatus Limnocylindrales bacterium
AAGGAACAAGCCGCGGATGGCCCGATCGCGTTCACTGATCGTGAGGGATCGACGGGTTGCGCCGCGTCTCCGCCCGCGTGCTCGCTCGTCGCCGCCCGTCCGTCATGGTGACGCCGGCCGCCTCGCAATACACTGGCAGCGATGTTGCGCCAGGGGGAAAGATGCTCCGCACCGTCCTGATCGTCGATGATGAGCCGACCCTTCGCGAGACGCTGGCAGAGGCGCTGGAGCAGGACGGCCTGCGCGTGGTCACGGCCGCCGACGGGCGCGAGGCGCTGGAGCGGTTCCGATCGGAGCGACCAGACCTCATCCTCCTCGACCTGATGCTGCCCGGACTGTCCGGCATCGAGGTCTGCCGCATCATCCGCCAGGAGTCCTCGGTGGCCATCCTCATGCTCACGGCGCGCGACAGCGAGCTGGACAAGGTGGTCGGCCTGGAGCTGGGCGCGGACGACTACGTGACCAAGCCGTTCAGCCTGCGCGAGCTCCAGGCGCGCATCCGGGCTCTCCTGCGCCGCATCGATGCCGCTCCTGGTGCAGCCGGCACGGCGTCGCAGACCGTCGATCTGGGCACGGTGAAGGTCGACCTGGCGGGCCATCGACTGCTTCGTGACGGCAAGCCACTGCCGGTCAAGCCCAAGGCATTCGAGCTTCTGGCCTTCCTGATCCGACATCCCGGACAGGTCTTCGGTAGGGAGCAACTGCTCGACCGAGTGTGGGGCTACGAGTACGCAGGGGAGACCCGCACCGTAGACGTGCACATCCACTGGCTTCGTCAGCAGGTCGAGGAGGATCCGGGCCAGCCTCGCCACCTCCAGACCGTCCGGGGCGTGGGCTATGTCTTCCGCCGCGTGGAGGACTGACAAGGGGAACGTTCACGTTCCGGAAACGTTCCGTTGACGGACCACGCCTACGGTGCAACCATGCTTCCATCGGTCGGCCGGTCGATCGCCCCTAGCGAACCCAGCGGCGGCGCGATCCCGGGCGCGTCGCCTTCGACGATGAGCTCGACACTGTCGGCGCACGCCGAGGTCCTGTTCCAGCTCCTCGCTCGACCCGATCGCTACCCGCTGCGCTGGCGCGCTCCGGGCTTCGGCCGTCAGGTGGATCTGGTGCGGGCGCACCTGTGCCCCATCCGATCGCACGAATCGCTGGCCAGGAGCTACGCCCGCGAGCATTTCCACACGGACCGCACCGGGACCGTGCCGCCAAGCCCGGAGGGCCTGTTGCGCCGCAGTGCCACGGACGTCGCCTATGCCCATCGATGGCTGGAGCTGTCAGGCCGGCGAGGCGACGGACCGTGGATCACGCTCTTGGGGGAGCCGTGAAGCGACTGGGACCGCTCACTGCATCGCGACGTGCCCGACGGCTGGCGGCCCGGCTCCTGGATCCCTTCGGCTCAGGGCGTCCCGTTCCGCAGCGTGCGCGTGTCCACCGCCTCGAAGTCGGCGCCGGTGATGTCCCCCAGGCCGTGCAGGTCGTCGTCGTCCCAGCCTGGGTCGGGGGCTCCCGTCACGTACCACGGTGAACCGTTGTCAGCCAGGATCATGCCGTAACGCTTCAGGGCACGGAGCACGACCCGCGACTGCGGCCCGAACCCGGAGATGTCCACAGAAGCCTTGAGGCGGATCCTCAGGCCCATCGGCGGAAGCGTCTGGTCGTTGCTGTCGGAGGCGAAGTGACGTGCTGGGTAGAGGTATCCGCGGCGCGTCTGCAGGGCTGTGAAGCGAAGGGCGTGTCGGATGGCGCCCGCAGCGACCTCATCGTAGCGCGCCAGGCCGGGCAGGATGGGCAGGCCCGCGGCATCGGCGCTGGTCCAGCCACGCGGCCGCAGCGCGTTCGAATCCAAGTCGTAGCTAGCTCCCGAACCGGCCTGCCACGCTCCAGCCAGGCGCTGCGCGGCGAAGAGCTCATAGAGACGGCAGCGGGCCCGGTCCACGATCAGGATGTGGCGGTCGCTGCCACCCTCGATCCGCGGCTCGGCGGGGATGGGGTAGGGCCCCGCGTCCGACTCATCGGGCCAGGTGAACGTCACGGTGTGCGTGGCCTCGTTGCGACCGACCACGTTGTAGGGGATGCCGTAGCCGCCGCCATCGATGGAGCTGAAGTCAGGATGAAGCGGGCGATCCACACCGATGCTCGCGGTTAGCACGTCGCTATCGGCCCGCACCGGCAGCCGGTCCACGCGCCGGTTCCAGACGTTGCTGGGCGGCAGGACCTGGCAGTTCGGCGCCTGCGGCAAGGCGACCGCCAAGGTCGGCGTGGCGGACGTGGCGGCGAGCAGAAGGCCGGCTGCCACGGCGATGGAGCGAGCGAAGTGCGATGTGCGCATCCGCCCATCCTGGCGGCGCCAGCGCACGCCGTCCAGGGGTCCATGGTCGCGCGGCAGGACGTACCATCAGGCCCATGCGACTCGCTCTGTTCGGCGCCACCGGCGACATCGGTCGATTCGTGCTGGAGCAGGCGCTTGCCGCAGGTCATGACGTCACGGCACTCACGCGTGACCCTGGCAAGCTGGCCGATCCGGCGGCGGGCGACCGGCTGCGTGTCGTGGTCGGCGATGTCGCCCGGTACGAGTCCGTGGCAGGTGTCGTGGCCGGAAGCGAGGCGGTCATCAGCGCGCTGGGTCCCACGCGCAACGCCGCCGACCAGGTCGAGCTCTTCCGGCGCTGGGCGGAGCACCTGGTGCGCGCCATGGAGGCCAATGGTCCGGCCCGTGTGGTGATCCTCTCCGGCGGCGCCGTTGATGTGCCGGGTGAGAGGAAAGCGTTGGGGGATCGCGTCGCATCAGCCGCCGTGCGCCTCTTCGTACGCCACGTCGTAGCGGCTAAGCAGGTGGAGTTCGATGTCATCTCGGGCAGCCGCCTCGAGTGGATCGCGGCACGACCGCCCCGTGTGGTACCCGGGCCGCGCACCGGTCGTTATGAGGCGGGCACGGACCTGCGCCTGGGGCCGCGGTCGCGGATCAGCCAGCCTGACCTGGCGGAGTTCCTGTTGGCCCAGGTCACTGACGACACGTGGCTGCGCCGGGCGCCGTTCGTGAGCTCCTGATCCCTTCCGACGCCGGCCTGAGCTGCCGGTCCCGGTGGCGTCGTGCCTTCTGAGGCCCTCTTTCCGCTCCTCCTGGTGGCCGCTTTGGCGGCTGTGGCGGTGGCCGTGCTGCTGGCTCGCCTGCGTTCGACGGCGGCCACGGATCGCGAGCTCGGCGCGGTCCGCGAGGCGCTGGACGCAACGCCGGACGTTGATCTGCCCCGCGCCGCGAGGGACCTCAGGCAGGAGGCCGTGGCGGCACGCGCGGACGCCATCCGCGCCCGGGACGATCTGAGCCAGATGGGGGACCTGCTGGAAACGGGTGTCGTGCACATCGACGCGAACCTGCGTGTCGCCTCCGCCAATCGGGCGGCGCACTGGCTGCTGGGCCAGCGTGCCGGTTCGCTGGCCGGCCGCTCGGCCATGGAAGCGTTCGTGGACCATCGCATGGAGGCGTTGGTGCGCACGGCAGCGCGGACCGGAGCCACCAGCAGCGAGCTAGCCACCATGGATGAGAGCGACCGGGTCGTCCTCGTGCGCGCCCGGCCGGCCACGGCCGGCGGCATCTGGCTGGTGCTGGAGGATGTCACCGAGCTGCGGCGTCTCCAGCGGATCCGCACCGAGTTCATCGATAACCTCTCGCACGAGTTGCGCACGCCCTTGACCACCGTTCGGCTCCTGACCGAGACCGTGGCGCGCGACCTGGAGAAGGTGGATGTGCCGCGCCGCATCCGTGACCGCATCGTCAAGATCGACGTGGAGACCGGGCACCTGGTCCAGATGGTCAACGAGCTACTGGACCTCTCGCGCATAGAGGGCGGCGCTCCACAGCTGCTGCGTGACGAGGTCGAGCTGGGCGGCGTGATCCGCACGGCGCTGGAGCGCATCCGGCCCTTCGCCGACCGCCAGCGCGTGACCCTCGCCGCCGTCCTTCCCGAGGGGGATCTGCCGCGGGTGATCGGCGACGAGGAACGCCTGGGGCAGCTGCTCATCAATCTGCTGCACAACGCCGTGAAGTTCTCGGAGGATGGGACACGAGTGGTGGTCACTGCCCGTGAGGAGAGCGGCGAGGTCCTGGTGTTGGTCAGCGACCAGGGAGCCGGCATCCCGCGCGGTGACCTGGACCGCGTGTTCGAGCGCTTCTACAAGGTCGACAAGGCGCGTGTACGCGGCGTCGGCGGCACCGGGCTCGGGCTGGCCATCGCGCGGCACATCGTGGAAGCGCACGGCGGCCGCATCTGGGCGGAGAGCGAAGAGGGGCGCGGCTCCACCTTCAGCTTCGCCCTACCAGTGGCGCCGGCCACATAGGCGGTCGTGGTCAGCCCTTTCCTCACGGCCGGTGCCCTGAAGGGCTGACGGGCTGCTGGCACGGAGGGCGCGTTCGTTAGTCCTCGGTCCTGAGCAGGTCGGGCGGGATCAACCAGCGGAGGACCCCTCCGCCGGGCCGGAGCGGCCGCTCGACGTCGATGCGGGCCAGGGCACCCTTCTTCATCGGGATGCGAGACGCTCCGCACAGGAGTGCCACAAGCGCCGAGAAGTCGGGGTCGTGGCCGACCAGCACGGGCCGCTCTCGGTCCAGCTCCTTGAGGATCGTATCGAGGCGGCCGATACCCAGGTCGCCCCCCAGTCGCGGGTCCACCAGCACTTCGGTGTGCAGCGCCTTGGCCACCAGCTCCGCCGTCTCCGCGGCGCGGACCAGGGGACTGGTCACCAACGCGTCAGGCTTCAGGCCCACGGCACGCATGAAGCTTCCCAATCGCCTGGCCTGACGGCGGCCCTTCCGCGTCAAGGGCCGCTGGTCGTCGTCGCCCTCCCATTCGGCGGGGTCGCCGGCATGCGCGTGGCGCAGCAGGTAGAGCTGCACGCTGGACGTCGCTTGGTCGGTCAAGGGTTCAGATCCTCGATGTCGCCGGTGGCCAGGAACACGACATCCTCGGCGATGTTGGTGACGCGATCGCCGATGCGCTCCAGATAGTGCGCCGCGAACAAGATCCGCGCGCCGCGGTCCACGTTGCCGGGATCGGTCCGCATCAGCGCGAGGACCTCGTCGAAGGTGCTGTGATACAGGTGGTCGACGTCGTCGTCGCGGGCGGCCACCTCGCGCGCGGTGACCTGGTCGATATCCACGAGCGCACGCAGCACGTCCCGGACCTGTCGCGCACACAGCTCGCCCATCTCGGGCAGCCCCAGATATCCACCGAGCGGCGGCTCTGGGGCAAGCTTGCGAGCCTGCTTGGCGACGGACGCGGCGTGGTCGCCCATGCGTTCGAGCTCGTATGTCACGTGGTCGAGCGCCAGGAGGAAGCGCAGGTCACGCGCCACGGGCTGCTGCGTCGCGATGGTCCGCGCGATCAGCGAGGAGATGCCGCGCTGCGCTTCGTTGATGCGGCCGTCGCCGACGATCACCGCCGTGGCCGATTCCGCGTCGTGCGCCTTGAGCGCCGCGATGGCCGCCCGGATCTGGTCCGCCACCAGGCTCCCGAGGCGCAGCACGTTGTCCTTGATCTCCCGTTCCTCGCGGTCCAGCGTCTCCCGGGCTGCGGGCCGAGCCGCGCGCCGCTCATCCCCACCGCCCGCCGCCCGCTCCACGATCTGGTCGATCTGCTCGCGGACGAACTCCACCGGATCGTCGTTCGGATCGCTGAACGATGCGCCGTCGGGGTCTCGTTCCAGGTGTTGCATGTGGAGTCCTCTAGCCGAACCGACCGGAGACATAGTCCTCGGTCATCTGGTTCTTGGGATTGGTGAAGATCTCGCTGGTGACGCCCTTCTCCACCATGTACCCGGCGCGGTCGTCGCCCATGTTCAGGAAGATGGTCTCGTCCGAGGCGCGAGCCGCCTGCTGCATGTTGTGGGTGACGATGAGGATCGTGTAGCGCTTCTTGAGGTCCATCATCAGCTCTTCGATCTGGAGCGTAGCTCGAGGATCCAGCGCCGAACACGGCTCGTCCATGAGGATCACATCGGGTTCCACAGCGATGGCTCGAGCGATGCACAGGCGTTGCTGCTGGCCGCCGGATAGGGCCATGCCCGACTGCTTCAGCTTGTCCTTGACCTCGTCCCAGAGCGCAGCGCGTCGCAGGGACTCCTCGACCAGCTCTTCCAGCTTGCCTTTGAAGCCATTGACGCGGGGACCGAAGGCGATGTTGTCGTAGATCGTCTTGGGGAAGGGGTTGGGTTTCTGGAAGACCATGCCGATGCGCCGGCGGACCTCCACGGGGTCCACGCGGGCGCCGTACAGGTCCTCGCCGTGGTAGAGCACCTTGCCCTCGAGCCGAGCCCCTGGGATCAAGTCGTTCATGCGATTGATGGCACGGAGCAAGGTGCTTTTGCCGCAACCGGAGGGTCCGATCAACGCTGTCACCGCATTCGTACGGACGTTGACCTCGATCCCTCGCACGGCACGGAAGTCGCCGTAGAAGCATGAGACGTCCTGCAGCTCGATGACTGACGGGACAGCTACGGGAGTGATCGCCGCAGCCATGTTCTCGGTGTGCAAGTCGACGGCTCGCTCCAGGTGGGGTGCAGTGGCGGTGGTCATGGTAGGTCCTCGGTCGGTGTGCTGGGGGCTCTGGCCATCGTTCACCAGGCGCGCTCGTACCGGTTTCGGAGATAGATGGCCAGAGCATTGGCTGCCAGGGTCACGCCCAGCAGGATGATGATGGCGGCGGCCGCGATGTCCCGGAAGTCGTCCGACGGCTGGCGCGTCCAGTTGAAGATGACCATGGGCAGGGCCGTGTAGGAGCCGAAGAGCTGCTCCACGAAGCTCTGGTTCCCGCTCGAGTAGGTGCCCAGGACCGCGCCGGCCAGGATGAGCGGCGCGGTCTCGCCCAATGCCCTTGAGAGCGAAAGCACGACGCCGGTGAGGATGCCCGGTGCCGCCGACGGCAGGATCAGCTGCTGCACCACCTGCCAGCGCGAGGCGCCCACGCCATAGCCCGCCTCACGGATGGGGCTGGGTACCGCCCTGATGGCCTCGGATGCGGTGATGATCACGATGGGCAGGACGAGGGCAGCCATGGTGAGGCCACCGGCCAGGACGATCCGGCCGTTGCCGCCGGGACCGATCTCCAGAGCCTTGAGGGCACCCACGAAGACGGCCAGGCCGAGCAGGCCGAAGACGATCGAGGGCACTCCCGCCAGGTTCCGGATGTTGATGGTGATGAAGCGCGTCAACGTGTTGTCCTTGGCGTACTCCTCCAGGTAGATGGCC
>JBBSMF010000056.1:0-7229 GCA_038233295.1 Candidatus Limnocylindrales bacterium
AGCCCTTTCGCCTGGCCAGCGGGCTGCCGCTTCGCTCCCCGCTGCGAGTATGTCTTCGACCGCTGTGTGATCGAAGAACCCAGCCTGTTCATCGTTGAGACGGGCCTGTCGCGATGCTGGCTCCGCCAAACGGAGGTCGCCCCCGACGCCGCCGGTCCGGGCCCGCCATGAGCGTCGAAGCCCTGGGACCGATCATCTCGGCTCGGGCCGTCACCAAGCACTTTCCAGTGCGCGGCGGATTCCTGGGTCGAGCCGTGGGGCAGGTCCAGGCTGTCGCGGGGGTGGACCTGGACATCCAGCCGGGCGAGACTCTGGGACTGGTGGGCGAGTCTGGCTGTGGCAAGTCCACGCTGGGCCGGGTGATGATGGGGCTGCTGCGCCCGACGTCCGGCGACGTCCGGTTCGAGGGTCGCGATATCGTCGCCATCGGGCGCTCGGAGCGCAAGAGGCTGCGACGCCAGATGCAGATCGTCTTCCAGGACCCCGTCGGGTCGCTGGATCCGAGACGGACCGTGCGACAGACGGTCGGTGAGGGCCTGGACATCCACGGCCTTGGGACCGGCTCCCACCGTGACCAGCGCGTTCTCGACATGATCGAACGGGTGGGCCTTGGCCCTGACTCCCTCGACCGGTACCCGCATGAGTTCTCCGGCGGGCAGCGGCAGCGGATCGGTATCGCCCGCGCGCTCATCCTGGAGCCACGCTTCCTGGTGGCCGATGAGCCCATCTCGGCGCTCGACGTGTCCGTGCAATCACAGGTGCTCAACCTCCTGCTGGAGCTCAAGCAAGGATTCCACCTGACGTTCCTGTTCATCGCGCACAACATCGGGGTGGTGGCGCACATCTCCGATCGCGTCGCCGTGATGTACCTCGGCAGGATCGTGGAGACGGCCTCACCGCGGGAGCTGATGGAGCGCCCGCTGCATCCGTACACGGCTGCGCTCCTGTCCGCCGTGCCCGATCCCCGGAGCAAGGGCCGGCGAGAGCTGATCGTCCTGGAAGGGGAGCTGCCCAGTGCGGCCGACCCGCCCTCTGGCTGCCGCTTCCGCACGCGCTGCCCCCTGGCGCAGCCGGTGTGTGCGGAGCGGGATCCGGCGCTGCTGGAGCATTCGCCGGGCCACGCCGCCGCCTGCCACTTCGCCGGCACGCCCATCCCGGCCAGCGCTCGCCGGGTGCTGGGCGCCGCGTCCAGCAGGGACTGAGGACTCAGGCGACCGGCCGTGCCTCCGCCTGGCGGGCATGCTCCACGATAAGGTCGATCACCTCGGGCCATTTCTCGTCGGGAAGGTCGTGGGCCAGGTCCGGGATGATGACCAGCCGTGAGCCGGGGATGGCTGCGGCGGTCCGGTGCGCGTTCTCGACCGGAAGATGCGGGTCGAGCGCGCCGTGCAGGATGAGCGCCGGGACGCGGGTCTCGTGAAGGGCGGCCGCCCGCGACCCGCCCGCATGGACCGCCGCGGCCTGACGCTCGGCGCCAGCCGGGTTACGGGCCCGGCGCATCGACCGGATCACTCGCGGGCGGATCACGTCCCGGTCGAAGTACTGCGGCGTGCTCATCCACTCGATCTCGTCCAGACGACGCTCGACCGTCTCCTCGAAGGTCATCTCGGCCGGCGGCTCATCGTCATCGTGCCAGCCGCCGTCAGGCGCCCCGTAGATGTTGTCCGGCCCGCCCACCCCGGAGGCCATCGAGACGATGCTCAGGGTGCGTTCGGGATGCTCGATGGCCATGACCTGAGCGATGTAGCCGCCCAGGGAGATGCCCACCACGTGGGCGGCCTTGGCGCCGAGGTCGTCCATGACGTCCACCGTGTCGCGGGCCATGTCTTCCAGGAGGTAAGGTGCCTTCTCTCGTCCCTCGCGGACCGCCGGCACGTCCGGGAAGCCATGTTCATCGAACGACGTCGAGAGGCCCACGTCGCGATTATCCAGGCGGACGACGCAGAAGCCATGGCCGGCCAGCTGCTCGCAGAAGGGCTCCTGCCAGAAGGTCATCTGGGCGGCACCACCGCTGATCAGCAGCAGCGGCACATCCCGCGGATCGCCGAACGTCTCGTACTCGATCTCCACCCCGTTGGCGTGGGTTCGCGGCATGCTGCTTCCTCTTGCTCTGGGCTATCCTTCTGTCTTGCAGAATGGCTTTCCATTGTACGGCTGAGTCGGTACGATGCACACATGTCACTACTGAGTCACAGCGGGACGCTGCCTGCCGGATCGCGCTACCAGATCGAGGTCCCCGACCCCTGGAACGGGGACCTGCTGCTGTACAGCCTGCCCATCCCGGTCGAGCCGGGCCAGCCGCCGTGGCCGCCCGGAGACGGGCTCATCGGCGACCTCATCGGTCAGGGCTACGCCGTTGCTGGGGCGGCCAACACCATCTTCTGGCCGGTGGAGTCATCGCTGGCCAACCTTCCCGCCCTGCTGGACGCCTTCACGGCACTCGCCGGCAAGCCGCGCCGGACCATCAGCCTGGGCTTGTCCATCGGCGGCCTCATCACGGCCGCCATCGTGGAGCACTACCCGGGCCTGCTATCGGGCGCCCTGCCCATGTGCGGCAACCTGGCTGGGGCGGTCGCTGTGCACGACCGCGAGCTGGACATCGCCTTCGTCGTGAAGACCCTCCTCACGCCCGACAGCGGGTTGATGCTGACGGACATCGCGGATCCGGAGGCGAACCTGGAGCTGGCCACGAGGATCCTGGGCGAGGCGCAGGCGACACCGGCCGGTCGGGCACGTCTGGCGCTGGCCGCCGCGGTGGGCAACATCCCGGGCTGGCACGAGCCGGGTTCGCCCGAGCCCGACAGCGTCGACTACGAGGGTCGTTTGCGCAACCAGATCGCCTGGTTCGAGGAGCCCGGGTTCCTGGTCTACTTCTGGGCCCGTGAGCAGGTGGAGCGCCAGGCGGGGGGCAACCCGTCATCCAATGCCGGCACGGACTACCGGCGGCTGCTTCAGACGTCCAGCGGCCATGATCAGGTCAGCGCGCTGTACGACGGCGCCGGGCTGAGCCTTGATGCAGACCTGGAGACGCTCGCCGCGGCGCCCAGGATCGCGGCGGATCCAGCCGCGGTCGCTTACCTCGAACGGAACATCGTCTTCAGCGGCAAGCTCGGCGGGGTGCCCGTCCTGACCATGCATACCGACGGGGACGGACTCGTGACGCCGGACAATCAGCACGCTTACGCGGACGTGGTGCGGGCCGCCGGCAACGACGCGCTGCTGCGCCAGGTCTTCGTGCATCGCGCGGGCCATTGCAGCTTCACGCCGGCCGAGGTGACGGTGGCTCTCGACGCGCTGCTCGAGCGGATCCAGACCGGCGCCTGGCCCGACCTGGATCCTGCGACCCTCAATGCCAGGGCCCACGCGCTGGGACCGGAGCGGCAGGGACTTCGCTCCGGCGCCACGTCCGAGCCCGGCTTCTTCGACTACGAGCCACGCCCGTTCCCCCGTGCGTATGACATGCGCGACGCCGGCCGGAGAATCCGCCTGAATGAGGCCGGCCTCCGGTGAGGGAAGGCGGCGGACCGCTGGCCAGGACGGACGAGGAGCTCCTCGAGCTGGCCGCCCGGCTCAACAACGCGGGACGGTGGGGCCCGGCCGATGAGCTGGGGACCCTCAACCACATCTCGGCGAGCAAGCGGGTGGGGGCCGCGGCCCTCGTACGCTCGGGGCTGACCGTATCCCTGGCACGGCCGCTCATCCGCGAGAGCGTTCCCTCAGCGGCCGTGGAGCTGGACCGGCGGCTCATGTCCAGCGTCCGACCGGACGCCCGTTCGGGCATGCCGCCCTTCGCCGCGGATTACCTGGGACTGGAGACGCACCAGCAGGGGGTCACCCATATCGATGCCCTCGGTCACGTCGGTGGCGCGGACGGATGTGCCTACGGCGGGCGGCCATTCGGTGAGGCGCTGGACGAGGAGGGTCTCCGCTTCGGGTCCGTGTTCGCGCAGCGAGACGGGATCGTCTCGCGCGGGGTGCTGCTCGACGTGCCGGCGGCCCTGGGCCTCCGCTGGCTGGAACCGTCGCACGAGATCGCCCCGGCTGACCTGGAGGCGGCCGAGCGTCACGCCCGCCTGCGGCTGGAACGCGGTGACGTCCTCGTCCTGCGGGCGGGGGTCGAGGCCCGCGAGGAGGCCGTCGGGCCATCCGCGCTGGCGCCCGGTCCCGGCCCGGACGCGGCGGCCTGGATGCATGCCCGCGAGATCGCCCTGTACACGGGCGATGCCCCGGAGCACATCACTGCCGTCGGCGCGCACATCCTGGGCCGAGCCGAGGGTGACCCGACCGGAGACGGTGGCGACGGACAGCCAGCCTCGACCCGCTTCCCGCTGGCCTTCCACCAGTTGGCCCTGGCGGCCATGGGGCTGGTCCTATTGGATCACGCCCGGGTGGAGCCGCTGGCGGAGATATGCCGCGAGCTTGGTCGCCACGAGTTCCTGTTCGTGGCCGCGCCGCTGGCCCTCCCCGGCGGCACGGGCTCGCCGGTGAACCCGCTGGCCATCTTCTGACCGGCGATGACGACCGAGGATGGGTGGCGCGGGCCATGGCGGGGACGCTGGATATGGGATCGCGCGCCGGAGGAGGCCTACTGGTGGCGCGCCACGGATGTGGCGGCTCGATCGGTGTACCTCCGGCGGGTGTTCGAGGTGGTGGAGGTGCCGCTGCGGTCCCCTGTCCGCGTCACCTGCGATTCTCGGTATGAGCTGTACCTCAACGGCGCGTTCGTGGGGCGCGGCCCGGTGCGCAGCGAGCCGGAGCACCTGGGTTGGGATGAGCAGGACCTGGCACCGGGGCTGAAGCCCGGGAAGAACGTGCTCGTCGCCCTGTGCCACTACTACGGGCAGCCGGGTCCCTGGTGGCTGCCCGCGGCACCGCTGGGCACGCTGGGACGGGGCTCGTTCTGCCTGGAAACGCCGTCCGACGCCGCCGTGGAGATCCTCACCGACGAGCGCTGGCGCAGTGCGGAGGCGGGGCGCGGCACGGCCGGGGCTCGTGGCATGCACTCGTTCCCGCCGGAGATCGTGGACGGACGCCGGCTGCCCGCTGGGTTGCACGACCCGGCGGCCGATGAGGCCGCGTGGCCTGCCGCCGTCGTGCTCAGCGGCAGGGGGCACGGCACGGTCCTGGACCGGCCGCCGGCCGCGCCCTACATGACGCCGCTGCGCCGGTCGATCCCCCCGCTTACCCGCCTGTTCCTCGATCCTGTGGCGCTGGAAGTGGACGTCCCTCTGCGAGCCGAGATGACGGACAGCCCCGTCACGACCTGGGCCAGCGTCGGCCGCTGGGATGGCGACGGACACGGCGGAAGGGAAGGGCAGGTGGATGGGTCGCGCCTGTCCACGGTCTGGGACCTGGGCGGCATATCGATCGGCCACGTCGATCTGCGGGTCCACGCTGGTCCTGATGAGCGCGGAGCGCTGCTCGACGTCGTGGGCGGTGAGGACCTGCGGCCGGACGGACTGCCCGAGATCGCGCCGCGAGACTGGGCTGCACGCTATGTCGTGGCCGGCCACGACGACGAGAGCGTCAGCTTCTTCGACCCGGTCGGCGTCCGCTATGTCGCAGTCCACCATCCGCCGGGCGTTCGCGTGGAGCTCCGCTTCGAGGAGGCGCGCTATCCGCGCCAGGAAGGCGCATCCTTCGAATCGGACGATGCCCGCTACGACGAGCGCTGGCGGGTCGGGCTGCGGACCGTCGATGTCTGCTCCACGGATGCCTTCCTCGACTGTCCCGGGCGGGAGCAGCGGGCGTGGGTCTCGGACGCCTATCCCCAGATCCTCGTCTCCCTGGCCACGAACCCGGACCGGCGCCTGGTCCGCCATCACCTGGCGCTTACCGCGCACAGCCGCCTGGCGAGCGGCCTCCTCGCGGCAGCCGCGGCCTGCGACTTCGCGCGGGTCGGCTTCACCAACCCGGAGTACTCGCTGCACTGGATCCGCTCGCTGGTGGCCTACTGGCGCTACACCGGCGATGAGGCCTTCGTCCGGGGGCTGCTGCCGGTGGCCAACGGCATCATCGAGCGCTATGAGCACCAGCGCGGGGACTCGGGACTGCTCGAGGACTTCCCGGGCTGGGTCTTCCTCGACTGGGCCCAGGTCGACCGCGACGTGGTGACCGGCACGCACGACGCCCTCTACGCGGCAGCGCTCGGAGACTATGCCGAGCTGCCGGGCGCTTCGGATGTCACGGCCCTCGTCGGCCGGACCGCGGAAGCCTTCGAGGCGCTGTGGGACGCGGAGCGCGGCGTGTACATCGATGCCATCGGCCGGCGCGGCCGTAGCCGCCGTATCAGCCAGCACACGAACGGCACAGCCCTTCTGGCGGGCATCGTGCCAGCGGAACGGGTGGCGGGCGTCATCGAGCGGATCGTCGACCCGACGCATCTCGGGGGCCGCCTCGTCGTCACGCAGACCGCCGCCGACGCCCGTGCCGAAGGCCGGATCCCCACCTTCCAGTACGAGCCGCCGGATGACTTCGACGCCGAGCGGGACGTGGTGGCGGCACAACCCTGGTTCTGCCGCTACCTGCACGAGGCGTTCTTCCGGCACGATCGGCGGGACCTGATCCTGGCCAGCCTCCTGCGCTGGAAGATCATCCCCGGCAACGGCACGTTTCAGGAGTTCTGGGACGCCGAGCCCGGGCGTTCCAGCCGGTGCCAGGGCTGGTCGGCCAGTCCCACCTTCGACCTCACGACCTACATCCTGGGTGTCCGCCCCACGGCTCCCGGCTTCGAGACGATGGCGGTCGATCCCTACCTCGGATCGCTGGGCCGGGCCGCCGGACGGGTGCCCACGCCGCACGGCTGGGTCACGGTGGCGGTCGAGGGGCAGACCGTCGAGGTCGACATCCCAGAGGGGATCAGCGCCACGGTGGGGAAGACGCGGGTGGGTGCCGGGCGCAGCACAGTGACGCTCGGGGCGACCGACCGATGATCGACCTGGACGGCACCACCATCGCCGAGGTCGCCGTAGCTGGGCCGGCTGATGTGGGCGAAGGTCCGGTCTGGGATGACGCCGCGGGTGAGCTCCTGTGGGTCGACATCCCGGTCGGGCTCATCCACCGCTGGCGGCCTGGCACGAGCACGGTGGCGACCATCGCAGCTGACCAGCCGGTCGGCGCGGTCGCCCTGCGCCGGCCGGGTGGTCTTGTCGCCGCGGTGCGTGACGGGTTCGCCCTCGTGGATGAGGAGACGGGTGAGCTCGAGCTTCTCCTACCGGTCGAGATCGACC
>JBBSMF010000057.1:0-7204 GCA_038233295.1 Candidatus Limnocylindrales bacterium
GAACTCCTGGGTCATGGCGCGGACGCCGGCCAGGAAGCCCTCACGCGGCAGGATGCCCTGGGCATTGCCCAGGACCGGCTCGATGATCACCGCCGCGATGTCCTCACCATCCCGCTCGAAGACCCGGCGCAACGTCTCCAGGTCGTTGTAGGGGACCGGGATCACGGTCTCCGTGATGGCCGCCGGGATGCCTCGTCCCCAAGCCAGCCGAACAGGGTTCTCGCGATCACCCAGGTCGCCCACATCGTTGGGCAGCACGCTGATCAAGGCGTAGTCGTGCACGCCGTGGTACTGCCCCTCGAACTTGATGATCTTGTCGCGTCCGGTGAAGCCGCGTGCCACCCGCAGCGCGTGCATCGTGGCTTCCGTGCCGGACACGGTCAGGCGCGCCATCTCGCAGAAGGTCAGCTCGCAGATCAGCTCGCAGGCCTGGACCTCGTCCTCGCTGGTGAGCGAGAAGCTGACCCCGCGACGCATCCGCTCGTTGACATAGTCGTCCACGCGCGCGTCGCCATGACCCAGGATGACCGGGCCGTAGCCCATGCGCAGGTCCACGAACTCGTTGCCGTCCAGGTCCCAGACGCGACCGCCTTCACCTCGTTCGACGTAGACGGTGTCCTCGCCCCAGGCCCTGAAGTTGGAGTCGGTGCCACCGGGCAGGGTCCGCTCCGCGCGCTGATACATGCGCAGTTGTCGTTCTCGCTGTACGGCTGACCGCGGGACGGACTCCGTGGACATCCAGCGCTCCTGCTACGAGATCCGGGGCTAAGCGCGGCGGATGCGACGGATCACCCTCGCGCTCGGCGCGGCGATCGTACACGACCAGCGGCCTTGCCTACACTGGCGTCATGATCGATCGACCCGCTTTCGACATCGACTCCGTGCGCGCACACTTCCCTGCCCTGGGGCGGGAGATGGACGGGCGGACGGTGGCTTATCTCGACGGTCCGGCCGGCACACAGGTCCCGCGCGAATGCATCGAGGCGATCACGACCTACCTCGAAACGTCCAACGCCAACTCCCACGGCCAGTTCCGCTCCAGCCACGAGACCGACTCGCTGCTGGCGGAGGTCCACGCCGCGGGGGCGGACTTCGTGGGAGCCGACGATCCCGGCGAGATCGTCTTCGGCGCCAACATGACCACGCTCGCGTTCGCCGTCAGCCGCGCCCTGGGTCGCTCGATGGGTCCCGGCGATGAGATCGTGGTCACGCGCCTGGACCATGACGCCAATGTGGCACCGTGGCTGGCCGTCGCCGAGGAGCGCGGCGCGGTCATCCGCTGGGTGGGCCTGCTCGAGGAGGACTGCACTCTCGACCTGTCTGAGCTGGCGGCGGTCCTCTCCCCTCGTACGCGCCTGGTGGCGGTGAGCCTGGCGTCCAACGCGCTGGGCACGATCCCGCCCGTGGCACGTATCGCGGAGCTGGTCCATGCGGCGGGGGCGCTGCTGTGGGTCGACGCCGTTCATGCCGGCCCCCACCTACCCATCGATGTGGCCGCGCTGGACGCCGACTTCCTGGTCTGCTCGCCCTACAAGTTCTTCGGGCCCCACCTCGGGATGCTGTGGGGACGGCGGGCGCTGCTGGAGTCAGCGCCCGCGCACAAGGTGCGACCGTCATCGGACGAGCTGCCAGGGCGCTGGGAGACCGGCACGCAGTCGCACGAGATGCTGGCCGGGCTGCTGGGCACATTCCGCTACCTGGAGTGGCTGGGCGTGTCGCAGGGCGGCGCGGCCGGCACGCCGGGTGCCCCCGACGGTGGTCGCGCGGCGCGGCTGCGCGCGGCCATGGAAGCGTCACGTGCCTACGAGCTGACCCTCATCCCGCCGCTCATCGAGGGGCTTGTCTCCACCGGCGTGGACATCCGCGGCATCATCGACCCGTCGCGCTTCGATGAACGCTGCCCCACGGTCTCGTTCACCATGCCCGGCCGGCATCCGCAGGAGATCGCCGCGTTCCTGGGTGCCCGTGGCATCAACGTCTGGGACGGCGACTACTACGCCTATGAGCTGGTACGTGCGTTGGGCCTTGCCGAGGCGGGCGGCATGGTCCGCGTGGGACTGGTGCACTACAACACGCTCGCCGAGATCGAGCGACTGGTGGAGGCACTCGGCGAGCTCTCGCAGTGAGGCTGCCTGCTCTAGAGCCATCCTTGTTCGGCCATCGTGACGAGTCGGCACCTTGGGCACCGACATCGGCCACGACGGCCGCCACTCGGCGCCGCCCGGCAATGGCCCTACGCGTCCCGCGGCTTGACCCAGTTCGGCAGCTCGCGACGGAGCGTGGCCAGGGGCAGCGTGCCGTGGCCCAGCACCTGGTCGTGGAAGGCGCTCAGGTCGAAGCGCTCGCCGTCTCGCTCCTCCAACTGCTTTCGTAGCGCCGCGATCTCGCGCTGCCCCGTCATGTAGCTCAGCGCCTGACCGGGCCACGCGATGTAACGATCGGTCTCCGTGGCCGCCTCCAGCTCTGACAGGCCGGCCACCTCGCGCAGGAAGTCGATGGAGCGCTGCCGATCCCAGCGGAAGGCGTGGATGCCGGTATCCACGACAAGCCGCGCGGCTCGCCAGGCCTGCGCATCCAGCATGCCCAGGCGCTCGCGCGCGTCCACGAACAGTCCCAGCTCATCGGCCAGGCGCTCGGAGTAGAGCCCCCAACCCTCCGGATAGGCGGCGCCGGTCAACCGCGCACCGAAGCGCCGAAAGTCGGGCTGGTCCTCCAGCTCGGACTCGATGGTGATCTGGAAATGATGGCCCGGTACGGCCTCGTGATATGTGGTGGTGGCCAGTCGATGCAGGCGGCGGCTGTCCGGCTCATAAGTGTTGATGAAGTAGATGCCGGGGCGCGAGCCGTCGGGGGCCGGCGGGTAGTAGAAGGCCGGCGGCGCCTCCGCCTCCTGGTAGGCCTCCACCGCGCGGACCTCGCAGGCGGCCTGGGGCAGTCGACCGAACATCGTGGGTGCGACCGCCACGGCCCGCGTGATCTGCTCACGCGCCAGCTCCACCAAAGCCTCCCGGCTGGCGGGTCGATTGGCGGGATCCTCCTCCAACGATGCGCGCAGGGCCGCCACGTCCGCGAAGCCCAGCTCCTGCGCGATGAGCAGCCGCTCCGCGTCGATAAGCTCGATCTGCTCCAGGCCGAAGTCATGGAACGCCTGGGGACCGTCCTCCAGCGTGGTCGAGGCCATGATCAGCGTTCGATACACGTCCTCACCGTCGGGCAGCGCCCACAGGCCATCGCCCGAACGAGCGCTGGGAAGTGCCTCTTCCAGCGCCGCGAGATAGCTGACCAGCGCCGGCTTGACCACCCCTTCGAGCACTCCACGAAGCTCCGCGCGCTGCTCGTCCGTGAGCGGCTTGTCTGCGGCGAGGAGTGGCGACTCCTCCACCGGCGTCTCCACGGCGCGACGAACCTGCGTGATGGTCCGCTCGAAGACCGGCCGCGCGGCCGTCCTTCCCGCGGCCACGCCCTCCTGGAAGTTGAGGCGATGGGCATCGAGGTAGGCCGGGAAGGAGCGCAGGCGGGCGAGGAGTCGCTCGAAGCGCTGGGGCGTGTCGAGCCGTTGGAAACGCGAGAGGTCACCCGGCAGGCTCTGCGGACCCTCCATCTGGTCGATGGCCTCGAAGTGATGCAGCCGGTGCTCGTGGGACTTGAGCCTGATCCGCCCCACCACTTGGAGCATGTCCAGTGTGATGCGCTCCTCCGTGTCCAGGTCCGACGCATCTATGGCCGCCGCGTCCGCCATGAAGCCGTGGATCGCCGCAACCTCGGCCGCCCGACCCTCCGGGCTGGGATCGTCCAGGCGATCGTCGAAGCGCTCGTCGCCCAGGACCGTGGCGTAGACGGGCTGCGAGGAGAGGAACCAGTCCCAGAAACGGTCGGCCAGGTCACGCACTGGGCTCTGGCTGGGTGCAGAGGTCGTCATCGGTGTTCCGCTCCTTGGTGCGAGGGGGCGAAGAGAGCCAGTTGCTCGCCCTGCTTCTCGATCTCAGGGTCCAGCCCCAGCAGCGGAGCGAGATCCTCGAGGTCGGCCACCTCTCGAGCATAGAGGCTGCGCAGGTGGTCGGATTTCAGGATGTGCCAGTTGTCCTCCTCCATCCGGTGCCGGAGCAGAGGCGACCGAGCCAGCTTGAGTCGAATCAGCTCCGTCCGCTCGGGAGGCACGACTAGGAAACGCACCAGCGTGTCCGAAGCGGGGATGCGCATTCCCCGGCGGAGGACGGGCTCGGTCAGCATGGCCGTCCACTCGACCTCGAAAAGTAGCGTGGCCTTGCCGCGTACGTACCAGATGCAGTCGATCTGCTCCAGGGCGTCGGCGTCGCCGGCCGTGACCCGCGGCAGGTAGACGCGCTGCTCGGCTTCGGAGAGAAGGTCGGCGAGCATCGCGCCCTTGAATGAGCGGCGCTGCTCACGGCTGGCGATCCAGCACCGCAGCCCCAAACGGTGGCCGTATTCAGCGAGCATCCCCACCAACGTGCCGTGCTCCTCGTGGCGCGCCTGGAGCGAATCCTCCGTCCGGAGCGTCTCGGAGAGCTCGTCCCCCCCGGCACGGTAGCTATCCAGGCAGGCGCGCACCAGCTCTTCGTCGGGTGCATCGTGGCCACGGAACATACCGGCGACGCGCCCGAAGAACCGCGCCTCGGACAATCCGCCGCTGGTCGAGAGAAGGCTGAAGACGGCCCACTCCAGACGGTCCGAGAGGGGCAGCCGCGCGGCGGTGATGTCCGCCTCGTCGCGCAGCCACCAGCGATCGGGCTCGAGCTCCAGCAGGCGTGGGTGGTCGGGGCGACGCAACTCTCCCAGCACGATCTCCAGCAGAAGCTTGACCGGGTCCGATCCGGATCCGGCACTCGCCCAGCGGTCGTGGACCGTGCCACCGCTGTCCGTGCCCTCGGGCGCAGCAGGGTCAGCGGGTGCTGCAGGTTCCTGCGGAGTGGCAGGTTCCGCGGGCGTGGCGCTCTGGTCCGGCTGCGGCGTGACTGCGATGCCACCGAAGAGGCCCGTCGCTTGCTGCGGCCGCTCCGCTCGCTCCTCGGTCTCGGCGAAGGTGCGCGTGCCCACCAGCCGGCGCAGGTGACCCAACCGGTCAAGTCCGACGAGCACCTCACCAAGCAGCCGCTCATATCGCGCGGGCTCCCCGCGAGCCTGGAGCACGCCGACGGCCACGTCGCTGACCGCCTTCTCCACGGCGGAGAGCTGGAAGGGCCCATCAGCCAGCGCCGCGCCATCACTGAGCTCGACGGCAGCCCCGGTCCCGATCGCCGTCGCCGCCGCGGTCCCGGTCACGGTCGCAGTCGCAGTCCCGGAGGACGATCCCGCTTTGCCATCGCCTCCCGAGAACTCGAGCGTCCCGGCGATGTCATCGCCGATCTCGGTCAGCACGGCGTTGGACAGTCGAAGGCCGGCACCCACTCCGCTCAGCACGCCAGCGGCCAGTCCCGCCGGACCGGTACGGTCCAGGATGATGACCACGGCTCCATCGGGTGCCAGCACCGTGCGAGCCGCCGCCAGTGAGCGGCGCAGGATCGCCACGTCACGACCCCACTCGCTGGGTGTCGGGGCGCCGAAGAGAGCGTCGAGCGGCAGATCCTCCGCAGCTTCCCGTCCCAGCACGATCGAGGTCGCCAGGTACGCGAACGCGACGTTCTCGGGGCTCCAGTGGATGGGTGGCTGCGTCAATACCAGCCGGATACGCGAACGCGGGTCCAGCCGGCCCGGCATGATGGGTCGGTGCAGCGGAAAGGTCGGCCCTTCGCTCTCAGCTGTGGCGCCGCCTTCGTGCAGGACGACGTTGGACGATCCGTCGACCAGGGCGCTCAGGTCGCTGCCGAAGCGCGCCCGGATGGAGCCACCGGGCACGCTCTCCAGACGCTGGACGAAGGAACGTACGTGCCGCAGGCCCTCCTCGAACAGGAGCCAGGGATTGCGCTCCCGCCAGCCGCGATCGATGGGCGGGCGCAGGGCGCCGCCTGATATGCGCAAAGCCTGGACCCGACCGGGCTGACGATTCAGCCGCGAGGCGGGAATCAGGGCGTGGACCAGCGCCAGCCGCAGGGCGGCCTGGATGGGCGCGGCGCGCAGGTCCAGATCGAGGCGCTCGGCCAGGATATCGAACGCTTCCAGCGTTCGCGGGGTGTACAGGTCCAGCAACTGGCCGGGCAGCGGGTGGCCGCGCTCGGGCGCGGGAAAGCGGCCCCGGAGTCGTTCGCGCGCGGCGCCCGTGGCGCGGGTCATCCGTTGGGCGCGCCGGATGTCATCGGCGTCCACCGGGACGGTGCGACCCTGCGACGAACGCGACCGGTCGCCGCACCCGCTGCAGTGGTACGACTTGCGGGCGGGCACCGAGGCCTCGGCCTCCCACAGGTACTCATCCACGATCACGGGGCGACCGCACGTCGCGCAGGTCGACGTGAACGGTTCCAGGATGGCCTGGCGGACCCCGCTGCCACCCCGTGGGTGGATCGCCAATGTGTTCAGCGCCGCGTCCAGATGTCGCAGGTCCGGAGGCCGCAGGACGAGCTCCGCCTGAAGTCGGGTCAGGGCCATCGATTCGACGTCATAGACCCGCCGTAACCGATCCACCGCTCCACGAGTGATCCAGGCGCCGCGACCATGGAGCTCGATGACCACGTCCCCGCCGAAGGTGCGGGCCTCGATCTCGGCCGCCACGACGTTCTCCGGGGGCGGCGGGGCGAGCCGCTCGAAGACCGGCAGGGTCGCTCCACGATGTGGCCTGATCAGGGACGTTCGGGGCTCGGCCATCGCTGGTGAGTCTAGCGGCGGGTCACCGCCGCGCCACGACGGTGGGCGTCCTCACGCGCGAGCGGCTGATGGAGCGTCCCGTCAGATTCCAGTGGGCGGGCACTACGCGAGACGACGGCCGTGGAGCAGCCTTCGCGGACCCAGGATGAGCCGCTGCAAGCTAACAAGCACGCGCCAGACGCCTCGGACAGGTCCATCGCTGGCCGACCACCGACTTATCGCTCGCCTGGCGGGAATCCGACACGAACCGCCAGTTGGACCGTCGGACGGTCGGACCGTCGGAGCGGGGTCGAGCGGGGCGGGGCCGGGGTCAGCTCTCCTCGAGGTCGTCCGGATCCTCGGCCTCGAAAGCCTCGTCGGCGGTCACCTCGACCGGCAGCACGGAGCCGATGTCCTGGACCTCGTCGTCGTCCTCATCGAGCTCCAGGTCCTCGAACTCCATCTCCTC
>JBBSMF010000058.1:0-7178 GCA_038233295.1 Candidatus Limnocylindrales bacterium
AGATGGGAGCACGACAGGTGCGGCTTCAGCGCGACCGCATCGACCTCAGGGTCGAGCTCGAGCGAGCCGTGGAGGGCGACCACTTCGGCCTGGAATACCAGCCCATGATCGATCTGCAGACCGGTGCCGTGGCCGGTGTGGAGGCGCTGCTGCGCTGGCGCCATCCCCTCCTGGGGACCATCCCGGTGAGCGATTACCTGCCCATCGCCGAGCAGACGGGCCTCATCGTGCCCATCGGGGAGCGCGTGTTGGACGCTGCATGCCGTCAGCTCCGCACCTGGCGTCTCGGCTTCTCACGTCTACGGTCCCTTACAGTGAGCGTCAATATCGCCCCCCAGCAGCTGGGCGCGCCCGGGTTCGTTGCCCATCTCCAAGGAGTGCTCGAACGCTCGGACATCACGCCCGAGTCGCTGCTGCTCGAGCTGGCGCCCGGTTGCGGCCATCTCCAGGAGCCGGCTGAGGCCGCCGCCGCACTCGGCGTCCGACTGGCGCTAGACGACTTCGGGGGCGACGATACGCTGCTCGATCTGGCCCGACTGCCCATCCGCGCCGTGAAGCTCCACGCCGCCTTCGTGGGCATGTTGGACGGTGCTGGACAGGATGGGATCTTCGTGGAGGCTCTCCTTTCCATCGCCAGCGCCCGCGGCCTCCAGGCCATGGGCAAGGGGGTGGAGACGCGTACGCAGGCCAAACGGCTGGCGAACCTTGACTGTTCCCTGGCCCAGGGATACCTCTACAGCAAGCCCCTCGGGCCGGAGGGTATCGGCACGCTTCTGGCGCGCGGCGTGATGGGCGGCGGCGGACGTGCCCTGCCCTGAAAGGCGAAGAAGCCGCCGACCCGATCCGTACGCTGGCCGGCCTCGACCGGTCGGGATGAGGCGCTGCGGCGTGTCGCTGAGCCGTACCCTACCGAGGTGAGCACACTTCGCACGCACGTCGATCCCGCCAGCCAGGAGGCACGCCTGAACAGCCGCGTGATGCGCGAGCTGGTGGCGGAGCTGCGAGCAAGAACGAAAGCCCTGACCGAAGGCGGTGCCGGTGGGGACGCGCGCTCCATCGCCAGGCATCGCGAGCGGGGCAAGCTCCCGGTACGGGAACGCATCGACCGGCTGCTCGATCCTGGTGCGCCCTTTCTGGAGCTCAGCCCCCTGGCGGCCACGGGCCTCTACGACGACGAAGCGCCCGGGGCGGGCATCGTGACCGGTATCGGCCGTGTGGCCGGCGTGGAGTGCGTCATCGTGGCCAACGACGCCACGGTCAAGGGTGGCACCTACTACCCCATGACGGTCAAGAAGCACCTGCGGGCGCAGGAGATCGCCCTGGCCGATCGACTGCCCTGCATCTACCTGGTCGACTCGGGCGGTGCCTTCCTGCCGCTCCAGGACGAGGTCTTCCCCGACCGGGACCACTTCGGGCGGATCTTCTACAACCAGGCCCAGATGTCGGCGCGCGGCATCCCGCAGGTGGCGCTGGTGATGGGCTCCTGCACGGCCGGCGGCGCGTACGTGCCGGCCATGAGCGACGAGACCGTCATCGTGCGGGGAACCGGCACGATCTTCCTGGGGGGGCCGCCGCTGGTGAAGGCAGCCACCGGCGAGGACGTGAGCGCGGAGGATCTGGGTGGCGCCGCCGTCCACGCGCGAATCTCCGGTGTGGCCGACCACGAGGCACTCGACGACGAACATGCGCTGGCGCTGGGCCGCCAGATCGTGGGGAGCCTGGCCTGGCGCAAGCCCGACCCGCCCTGGCTCAGTGTCCCGACACGCCCGCCGGCCGTGCCAACGCCCGATCCGACGACTATCCCTGCCGACCCGGCGACCGAGGGCGACCCGGCGACCGAGGGCGATCCGGCCGCCGCCATCGACGACCCGACCGGCCTGTACGCCGCGATCCCCGCCGATCCTCGCCGAGGCTACGACGCCCGCGAGGTGATCGCCCGCATCGTGGACGGCTCGGAGCTGCACGAGTTCAAGGCGGGCTACGGAGAGACGCTGGTCACCGGCTTCGCCCACATCGATGGGTTCCCGGTGGGCATCCTGGCCAACAACGGCGTCCTGTTCAGCCAGTCAGCGCTCAAGGGCGCGCACTTCATCGAGCTGGCCTGCCAGCGGCGCATCCCGCTAGTCTTCCTGCAGAACATCACGGGCTTCATGGTCGGTCGCGAGTACGAGGCGGGGGGCATCGCCAAGGACGGCGCCAAGCTGGTCATGGCTGTGGCCTGCGCGGAGGTTCCCAAGTTCACGGTCATCACCGGCGGCTCGTTCGGGGCGGGCAACTACGCCATGGCCGGCCGCGCCTACGGCAGCCGCGGGCTGTGGATGTGGCCCAATGCGCGCATCAGCGTGATGGGCGGCACGCAGGCGGCACGTGTCTTGAGCACTGTCGGCGAGGCCTCGCAGCCGGGTGGGGCGTGGGCGTCAGACGAGGCACGGGCAGCGTTCGAGGCACCCATCCTGGAGAAGTACGAGCGCGAGGGCAGTCCCTACCACTCCACCGCCCGACTCTGGGATGACGGCGTCATCGACCCGGCGCAGACGCGCGACGTGCTGGCGCTGGCCATCAGCGCGGCACTAAACGCGCCCATCGAGGAGACCCGCTTCGGCGTCTTCCGCATGTGATGGAGCTGCGTCCGCCGTTATCCTGACCGAGCGTGGCAGCGAGCAGGGCGTCTTTCCCTCGCTGAAGCGCTCACCGACCATGTCGAGGCGGCGATGTGCGCGAGGGGATCCATCGGGTCTTCGACTCGACCGGGCACTTCCCGCGTACCACCACTATCGGTACCAGGCGGGTGTGTGAGCCTCACTCGCAACGCCCTCGGGCCAAGCAGCCCTGCGCTCCGGGCGACGCCGCCTGTCGCAGCCGGATCGGCCACCAGGCGACGGCCCCTGTACTGATGGTGGCGGTGTCGCACGCAACATCGTGGGTAGGCGCCGCCAGATCATGCGGATACGGTTAGCTCACCGCGAGCGGAGACGGCTGGCTCACCGCAAGATGCACGTTCCGTACCGATAGTGGTGGTACGCCCGCGTCGATGCCCGACCCGGCGTCTTGGGGCCATCGTGGAGCGGGTGTCGTGGCCGGGATGCGCCACCATCGGATCCCGCCGCGCCGCTGGCATCCACGGATGCGCATCCTGATGATCAAGGACGGGGCGCGCATCGCCTCTTTCGTGAAGAGCGTCCTGGAGTCCGAGGGGCTTCCTCGTGGAGCATGCCGCTGACAGCAGCAGCCCCGAAAGTGGTTCATTTCCGCTCAGCTCGGTGTCGCCCGCTGAACGTGACCTGGAACGAGGCGAGAATCCTCTCAGCCTGGATGGCTCGGATCCGCTGGTGCCTCCGGTAGCATCCGCAGATGACGGAAGGACCGATGGTGGCCTCGCTGCCCGACACTCCAACGCGGGCTGAGCCTGGCCCGCTGGCGCAAGGCCGGATAGTCCAGGTCAATGTGTCGCCGGGTGGCGTGCCCAAGCTGCCGGTGGACGAAGCGTGGGTCGACCGGCTGGGCTTGGCGGACGACCGCCACAACGAACCCACGGTGCACGGCGGTCCATACCGAGCGGTGTGCCTCTACGGCAGGGAGGCCATCGAGCGCGTGCGCTCCGAGGGACATCCCATCCAGGCCGGCGGCGTGGGGGAGAACCTGACCACGTCGGGCATCGAGTGGTCCGACCAAGCCGCCGGCACACGGGTGGAGATCGGCGATGGCCTGGTCCTCGAGCTGACCGCACCGACCGCCCCCTGCCGCACGATACGACGGAACTTCCATGACGGCCGTTTCGGGCGCATCTCCGTCGTGACGCACCCTTCCGATAGCCGGATGTACGCCAGCGTGCTCGTTCCGGGGCGCGTCCGGCCGGGTGATCCCATCACGCTCTTTCCACCGGACCCGGGATCGCTCTCCACGCGGGCTGCCCTGCTCGACCGGCTGGATGCGGTCGAGGGAGAGTCTGATCTGCGCCTGTGGCGGGCGGCCGAAGCCGGCGGGCAGCAGTTGGCCATCGTGGAGGACGGGGACCTGTCGATCTGCGCTGCCCCGGACCTGCCGGGTCCGATCTTCAACCGGGCGGACGGGCTGCGGCGGCTGCCCAACCTGCTGGAGCGCGTCCTGGAGCACTTCCGGCACCACGGCGTCAGCGGCTGGCTGCCCATGCACGAGCGGCCCTGGGAGGGGGCCGAGGCGGAGTATCGGCAGGCCATCATGGCCGCGCCCGCC
The DNA here is from genome assembly GCA_038233295.1 of Candidatus Limnocylindrales bacterium. GTDB lineage: Bacteria > Chloroflexota > Limnocylindria > Limnocylindrales > CSP1-4 > Palsa-1032. The sequence goes on from JBBSMF010000058.1 coordinate 4,213, forward strand.
GACTCGGTCGGTCAGCAGGACGCGGCGGCGGGCATGCCGCTGGCCGGCATCGAGATCAGACGGCTGCGGCCGGACGAGTGGCAGCACTGGGCCGCAGTCGTGTCGGCCGATGTCGTGGAGGCCATCCCCGGTGCCGTTGCCCGAGGCCCGCATCTGTTGGCGACACGCAACGTGCACGTGCTGGCGGCATGGTCGGGTGAGCAGGTGATCGGCGTGGGAACGCTGCACATCCACGGCAAGGTCGGACTGCTCCGTGGCGGTGTGGTGCTGCCCGGGTGGCGCGGCCTGGGGATCCAGCGCGCGCTCATCGCGGCCAGAGCAGGCCTCGCCCGCGAACTGGGCTGTGACACGATCTCCTCGCAGGCGGCGCCCGAGTCGGTATCGGAGCGCAACCTGCTGCGGATGGGGCTGGAGCAGCTGACCATCCGCGACGTCTACCGCTTCGACCCGTGAGCGATCGCCTGCGCCTGGAGCGGAGCGCTCCCCGCGGCACCGTCGCCCACGTCGTGCTCGATCGGCCCGAGGTGCACAACGCCTTCGACGCACCACTCATCGACGAGCTGCGACGCGCGTTCGAGGCGCTGGCACGGGAAGGACCCGCGGAGCTCCGGGCGATCGTGCTGGCCGGCGCTGGAGCGTCGTTCTGTGCTGGCGCGGATATCACCTGGATGCGCGCCAGCCTGGGTCTCAGCCGGGAGCAGAACGAACAGGATGCCATGGCCATGGCCACCATGTTCGATGCCATCGATCGCGCGCCCGCGCCGGTCATCGCCCGCGTCCAGGGAGCGGCGCTGGGCGGTGGCATGGGCCTCTGCGCGGTGGCCGACCTGGTCATCGCTGAGGCCGGTGCGCGCTTCGGCTTCACCGAGACGCGCCTGGGCATCCTGCCGGCCGTGATCAGCCCTTTCGTCATCGCCAAGATCGGCGAGACGCACGCCCGGGCGCTCTTCCCCGGCGGCCGGCGCTTCGATGCCACGCGGGCGTTGCGCATCGGATTGGTGCACGAGGTCGTGGAGGGTGAAGCTGCCCTGGATGCCGCGGTGGAAGCGGCCATCGATGATGTGCTCCAGGGCGGCCCGACCGCCACTCGGGCGGCCAAGGCGATCGTCCGAGAGGTTCGGGGCTTGCCACACGAGTCGACCCGCTGGCACACGGCACGTCGGATCGCCGGTCAGCGCGCCGGCCCTGAGGGACAGGAGGGGCTGCGGGCCTTCCTGGAACGCCGCCCCGCCGCCTGGATCGACGCGAACGAGGATGACACCTGACCATGACCGACCCGGTTCGTCAGGTGCCAGCGACGATGGCGCCTCCCGGACGGCCTATCCGACGGCTCCTTGTGGCGAATCGCGGTGAGCTGGTCGTTCGCATCGCGCGCACCACCAGGTCCCTTGGCATGGAGTGCCTGGCGCTCGTCACGGTCGATCAGGCCGACGCCTGGTGGGCACGCCAGGCCGATGAGCGGATCGCCCTGGAGGGCAGCTACCTGGACGCCGACGCGGTGTTGCGGGCTGCCGACGCAGCGGGAGCCGATGCGATACACCCGGGCTATGGCTTCCTGGCGGAGAACGCGGGCTTCGCCGACGCGGTCGTCGCGGCCGGCCTCGTCTGGGTGGGACCATCCGGCGAGGCCATGCGCGCCCTGGGCGACAAGACGGCTGGCAGGCGCCTGGCACAGGCCGCCGGCGTGCCGGTCCTGGCCGGCTACGACGGTGCCGATGGGTCGGACCAGCGCCTTGCCACCGAAGCGGAGCGCATCGGCTATCCGGTGCTGGTCAAGCCCAGTGCCGGCGGCGGCGGCAAGGGCATGCACGTGGTACGCGACCCGCAGGAGCTGTCGGGCACGCTCGCTCGTGCGCGGCGGGAGGCGGCAGCGTCGTTCGGCGATGAGCGGCTGATCCTGGAGCGATACCTGGCACGGCCCAGGCATGTGGAGATGCAGCTGCTGCTGGACCATCATGGCAACGGCGTCCACTTGGGAGAGCGCGATTGCTCCCTCCAGCGGCGCCACCAGAAGGTGATCGAGGAGTCGCCCTCCCCCGCCGTGGATGCCGGGCTCCGGGAGCGCCTGGGCGACGCCGCGCTGCGCCTCTTTCGGAGCGCCGGATACACGAGCGCCGGCACCGCCGAGTTCCTGCTGGACGAGACCGGCGACTTCTACTTCCTGGAGGTCAATGCGCGCCTCCAGGTGGAGCATCCCGTCACGGAGTCGGTGACCGGGCGTGACCTCGTGGCCGATCAGCTGCGCATCGCGAGTGGGGAACGCCTGGGCTTCGCGCAGGGCGACGTCACGTTCCACGGTCACGCGCTGGAGGCACGGCTCTACGCGGAGGATCCCTGGGAGGGATTCCTGCCCGCCACCGGGACGCTCGTACGCGTTGCCTGGCCGCAGATCGACGGCGTGCGGATCGATGCCGGCGTGGGGACGGGTGACCGGATCGGCACGCGCTACGACCCGTTGCTGGCCAAGCTCATCGCCCACGGCGGGAATCGCGACGATGCCCTGGATCGGCTCCGGCGGGCGCTGGACGCCACGGCCACGCTGGGCGTCACCACGAATCGGGGTTTCCTGCGCCGGCTGCTGGACGACCCGGAGGTGCTGAGCGGTGACGCGCGCACGGACAGCATCGAGCGCCTCTGGCGGCCGACCGATACCGCCCAGCTGGACGGTCGGGCAGCGGCCGGGATGGCCGCTGCCGTCGCGAGCGCGCCGCCCGGCGCGACGCCCGTCGGATTTCGGCTCAACGCCGCACCCAGCGTGAGGATCCGGCTGGGGCGCGACGATCTCGCGTTGTCAGCCAGCGCGAGAGCGGGATCCGGCCTTGCGTGGGTGACGGATCCAGGGGCCGCCGCCGAGGCATCGGTGGTCCTGGAGGTGGAGGGTCGGACCTACCGCGGTGGGCTGGCGGCAGCGCCCACGGTGGACGGCTCGGCGGGGCGAGCGCAGCGCGAGCATGGCGCAATGGCGG
>JBBSMF010000059.1:0-7165 GCA_038233295.1 Candidatus Limnocylindrales bacterium
CACCCGGACGAGCCAGCGTGGCCGCGTCGGGCAGCAACCGGCCGAGGGCCTCGATGAGTCGATCGAGGCCGATCCCGTCGCGTGCCGAGACGGCCACGGTCTCCAGGCTGTCCGCGTCACGGGCAGCCTGGAAGCCGGCCAGCCGCTCGTCCGCGCCCGGCAGGTCCAGCTTGTTGGCGATGACCAGCGTCGGCTTCTCCAGGAGGAGGGGGTCATGCAGTCGCAGCTCCTCCCGGATGATCCCGAAGTCGTACTCCGGATCACGCGCGCCCAGGTCCACCACATGGCCGAGCACCCGCGTCCGCTGGACGTGGCGCAGGAAGGCGTGCCCCAGGCCGGCCCCGCCACTGGCGCCCTCGATGAGGCCGGGCAGGTCGGCGATGGTCGGACGGCGCTCGTCCTCGGGATCGCTCGACCCGAGGTCCAGGACCCCGAGGTTGGGCTCCAGCGTGGTGAAGGGATAGTCGGCGATGCGCGGATCCGCTCGCGTCATCGCGCCCAGCAGGGTGCTCTTCCCGGCGTTGGGCAGCCCCACCAGCCCGATGTCGGCGATCAGACGCAGGTCGAGACGGATGCGCCGCTCCTCGCCGGGCTCGCCCTTCTGGGCATGCCGCGGAGTCTGGTGGGTCGAGGTGGCGAAGTGCGTGTTGCCCAGGCCTCCCCGCCCACCGCGCGCCACCATCAAGCGCTGCCCCGTGGCGACCAGATCGGCCAGCAGGTCGCCTGACTCGCCATCGAAGACCACCGTGCCCGGCGGTACCGAGAGCTCCAGGTCGCGTCCCGCTTTGCCGTGCCTTCGCGAACGCTCTCCCTTCCCCCCGCCGGGCGCACGGAAGTGATGCTTGAAACGGTAGTCGCCCAGTGTGGTGTGGCCCGGATCGACCACCAAGTGCACCGATCCGCCGCGCCCGCCGTCCCCTCCATCTGGGCCACCACGGGGCACATGAGCCTCACGCCGAAAAGTGGCTGCCCCATCCCCTCCGCCGCCGGCCGTGACCGTCAACGAGACGTGATCGAAGAACATCAGCGGCGGTCAGGGACGAGGCAGATAGAGCAGCGGATCCCGCATCTGCGGTCGATAGTTGGGGATAGGACCGGCCGTCACAGTGAAGTGGACGTGGGAACCGGTGGAGTAACCGGTCGAGCCCATGTATCCGATGACCTGGCCGCGTTCCACCCAGTCGCCGGGCTCCACGGCCACTCGCCACATGTGCGCATAACCGGTGAGCAAGAGTGGTCCGTGCTTCAGAAAGATCGCCCGCCCGGCACGCTCGTCACGCCAACCAGCGAACACCACGCGTCCGGATTGGGCTGCCAGCAGGGGCGTGCCGCGCAGGTCGGCGATATCGATGCCAGCGTGCTCCGCGTGGAACCCCTGGGTCAGATGGCCGCCACCGTAGACGGGCCAGAGCAGCGAACGCTGCCGCCGGATGTCTGCTTCGGTGAGCGTCAAGCGGTCGCCTTCGATGGTCAGGATCGTCCCTTGCGGCGGGCCCGCTGCCGGGCCGCCCGGCCAGTCGAGATCACGTGCGCCGTGGCCGCGTGGGACGGGCGCGTCGGGCGGTATCACGGTGGGCGGGACGGCCGTGGAGCGATCCCTTCCGATGCGCCGCAGCGGTCGGGCGCCGTTTCGGGGCGCTTCGCCGGCCGCTTGATGGGGACCTGCGCCGGGGCGCTCACCGACCAAACTCATCCACTCGAAGCCGTCCACGCCGTGGTTGGGTCCGGTGCGGAGCGATACCCCGTGACGTTCACCGACCGAGCGCATCCGTTCGACGCTGTCAACGCGGCCGTCGCGGCCGCTGGGAAGCCACACGCCGGGACCGGGGCCCTCACCGGTCAATCCCATCCGGTAGAAGCTGTCGAAGCCGTCGTTGGATCCGGTGGGGAGCGATACGCCGGGCGGCAGCGATCCGCCGTCCGTCTCGCCGGGGAACGGACCCCAGTCCCAAGCGGGCACGTACGGCTCGGTGACCGGGCCACCAGGCCCCGCCGAAGAGTCGGGGTGGATGGGCCAGCCCACTCCCCCGCTGGCCTTGACGCCCGTGGGGCCGCTCGGCGCGGGCGCCAGCAACGGTGTGGCCACCGCGACGTTGTCCACCGGCGCGCGTCCTGCCTGGCCCGGGCGGAGGCGCGGGATCGACGACGAGGGGCTCATTCCGTCGAGGGCTACGTAGCGACCGCCGCGCCCATGGGGCACGATGATCCGCTGCCCGAGGATGACCACCGCCCCGTCCAGGCCGTTGTACTCGGCGATGGCCTCGGCATCGGCATCGTAGGCTCGGGCGATGGAGTGCAGCGTGTCCCCGTCACGGACCACGTGCTCGATGCCGCTGATGGGCAGGATCCGCAGGAGCTGGCCGACCCGCAGGCGCTCCCAGGCATCGATCCGATTGGCCCACCAGACGGTCATGGTGCTGATACCGAAGGCCCGCGCGACGCTCCAGGCCGAATCGCCTGCCTTCGCCCGGTAGAGGGACACCCCATAGGTGCGCTTCGGTCCTGTAGCGCCGGACATCTGCATCGACCGCACCGCACCGCGTGCATCGAAGGCGCCGTCGAGACGCGCCGGGCCACCGTCCGGAAGGGATGCCACGCGGCTTTCCTGCGCATTCGACGGGGGCAGCTGACCGGACATCGCTTGCGGCCAGCTTCGCGCCTCCCCGCGGGCCTCGGGAGCGGGTGCCATGATCGGTCCCTGCCGCGCCGGCGCCTGTGCCGAGACCGGTGCCACGGCCAGCACCGCAGCGAGCACGGCGACCGTCATGCCGTGACGCACGGGCGCGACGAAGGGGACGTGACCGGATGCTCCGGGCGCATCCGGATCCGCGCGGTGAGACGCAGGCTGAAGCGCGGCCGCCTCATCGGCCGGCAGGGGAGCAGCCGGACACCGACCATCGGTCCATCCGGCGAGTACGAGCCCGCGCACCAGCTCCAGCCCACGACGCACGCTGCTCACCTTGCGCGGGCCGCCGGTGTCAGCGCGCCGGCCCACGACGCGCGGTCACGACGCGGCTGCGTCGGTAAAGGACGGATCTCCACCGGGGGCATCTCCTGGAAGATCGTGCTTGGTCGGACAGGGACATTGCGTTCATCGCCGAGCAATGGCGACAATGGTGGCACACGCGGCTTGGCTGGCACTTACTGGCGGCCTGCTCAGGACTCGGCGGCGGCCTGCTTGGTGAGTGTGGCCAGGAAGTGAGCGTTGGATTCGCTCTTGGCCAGGCGGTTGAGCAGCAGCTCGATGCCCTCGGTCGAGCCCACCGCGCTGAGCATCCGGCGCATCGTCCAGACCATCTTCAGGGTGCCTTCTTCCAGCAGGAGCTCCTCACGTCGAGTGCCGGATCGCTGCACATCGATAGCCGGGAAGACGCGCTTCTCCGCGAGCTTACGGTCGAGGATCAGCTCCGAGTTGCCGGTGCCCTTGAACTCCTCGTAGATGACGTCGTCCATGCGTGAGCCGGTGTCGACCAGGCAGGTGCCGATGATGGTGAGCGAGCCACCTTCTTCGATCTTCCGCGCGGCACCGAAGAAGCGCTTGGGCGGATATAGCGCGATGGGGTCCATGCCGCCGGTCAGGGTCCGGCCGGACGGCGGCAGGGCCAGGTTGTAGGCACGCGCCAGGCGCGTGATGGAGTCGAGCAGGATGACCACGTCGCGACCCGTCTCCGTCTGGCGCTTGGCGATCTCCAGGGCCATCTCCGCGACGTGAGTGTGGTTCTCAGTGGGTTCGTCGAAGGTGGAGCTGATGACCTCCCCCATGACCGACCGGCGCATGTCCGTGACCTCTTCGGGACGCTCACCGATGAGCGCCACCATCAGCAGGATCTCCGGGTAATTGGTGGTGATGCCGTTGGCGATGTTCTTGAGCAGCATCGTCTTGCCCGCCTTGGGCGGCGAGACGATGAGCGCGCGCTGGCCCTTGCCGATGGGGTTGACCAGGTTCACCAGGCGCTGGCTGAGGTTCTTGGGGTCCGTCTCGAGGTTGATCAGCTCGATGGGATGGATCGGTGTCAGCGTCTCGAAATGCGGGCGCCGCTTGGCCGTCTCGGGATCGACCCCGTTGACGGATTCGACCCGGAGCAAGCCCCAGTACTTCTCGCCGTCCTTGGGCGAGCGCGTGACACCCCCGACGCGGTCGCCCGCGCGCAGGCCGAACCGTCGCACCTGGCTGGACGAGACATAGATGTCATCGACGCTGGGCATCAGGCCGCGACGGCGCATGAAGCCGAAACCCTCGTCCACGATGTCCAGGATGCCGGTGGCGTACACCTGACCACCGCGCTCGACCTGACGCTGGAGGATCCGTTCGACCAGGTCATCCTTGCGCATGTCACGCGCGTCGGCGACCTCCAGATCGCCGCCTATCCGGACCAGTTCATTGATGTTCTTGTTCTTGAGCTCGTTGATGTTCATGTTTCTTGTGATGGTCCTTCGGCTGTGCCGGGCATGGACGGGTGGATCGGCGCGCTGAAAAGCGGGCCAAGGCTGACCTGCCGCGATCTCTGGGAACTACCGACCGTGGTCTCCGATGGGAGGAGAGCCGATGCGCGCGCCGGGTCGGCTCGCTGGGCCGGGGTCGATCGGGGGCTGCCCGGATGATAGCACCCCCTTCCGGCAGGTCAAGAGCGTATCCGCTGGAACCGCTCAGGCCTGGACGACGGTCGAGCCACCCGCCCGGCGGGCCATCATCAGGGCTGCCTCACCCGTCGCCAGGGGCTGGTCACCTTCCTCATCGAGCGCGGCGCAACCCGCGGACACCGTGATCGTGGGCGAAGCACCCGCCGAACCAGGCATGAACCGCGCGATGATCTGCTCGGCGCCCGCGGCTGCCTGATCACGCGACGCATCGGGCAGGACGGCAGCGATGCCCTGGCTGGTGCGCCACGCGAGGTCGCTCGCCCGCAACCTGTCGAGCACGATGGTGGACAGAGCGCCCAACGCGGCTTCCGCAGCGGCCGGATCGGGGGGTGTCTCCGCATCGGTGGCGTCGATACCGAAGAGCAGGACAGAGAACGGCGGCCGGTCCGCCACCGGGAGGCGTCGCCGAGATGAGAGCAGCTGGGCGAGAGCAGCGGTCGCGTATGCCTCCGTGAAGAGACCCGTGGCGTGGTCGCGGACCGCAGCCAGAGTCTCGCCCGCCTCCAGCAGTTGACTTGCCACGGTCAGCGCGATCTGATCAGCCATGAGCGGGAACGCCTCGCACTCCAGCGGGTCGAACGGTCGATCCTCCCGTTCGAACAGCAACAGCCCGATGACACGTCCATGGCGGACCAATGGCACCGCGGCGCACCAGCGGCTGCCCAGCCGATCGAACTCGACCCGACCCGTCTCCATGGCCCGCTGGGCCGGCGCCCACGGGTCAAGCTCGGACCCGAGCGGCGGAAGGTCGGGGCCGTGGGTAGAGCGCACCAGGAAGCGTTCGCTGGAAGGCTCACGGACCGAGAGGATGACCACTTCCGCCGACACGACCTCGGCCGCCGCCTTGGTCACGAGCTCGTCGAGCATCCGGGCGTCGCTCACGTCGTTCAAGACCGACGCGAAGCGCGAAAGCCGTCTGAATCGCTGGACCCGCGCGGACACCTCCAGCCTGTCTTGTGCCAGGCCGAGTGCCGCTGCCAGACGATCGGCGACGGACATCAGCGTCCCGTGCTCGGACTCTCCGATGGGCGCCTCATCAGACGATCCGACGAGCAGCAGCCCCAGGACCTCAGGGCCCAGGCTCAGCGGCAGACACAACTCCATCCCCGGCTCGCCCCGGCCACGCACGTCCGGCTCGACGGTCAGGTTCGGCACGAAGGTGGGGCGGCGAGTGCGCAGTACCTGTGACAGAGTGCCGGTGGCCTCCACTTTCCCGACCGCCGCCGTGTATCCCTTCTGCGCCCCGATACGGAAGTCATCCCCATCGGCCAGGTAGATGGCCAGATGGCTGAAACCGAGTCGAGCCGCCAGCAGGCCAACGACCTGCTCGAGGACCTCGGTGCCCAGCCCTCGCTCGCCCACCAGACGGCCGATCTCCTCGATGGCCGCGATCCGCTGCTCGCTGCGGCGTACCGCCTCGACCGCGCGCCCGTGTGCGATGGCATAGCGCAGGGTCCGCTCGAACTCCGCAGGGTCGGTCCGGCCCTTGGCCAGGAAGTCCACCGCGCCCAGCTCCAGCGCGGCTCGGTCGACCGCAGGGTCCCGCTCGCCAGTCAGCATCACTATGGGCACGCGGCAATCCTGTGCGATGGCCTGCCGGAGCACGTCCAGGCCGCTTGCCCTGCCCAACCGCACATCGAGCAGGGCGGCCGCGTAGTGGCCTCGACCGAGCCGTTCCAGACCGGCTTCGGGCGTCGTCACGCACTCCAGGCGGTAAGCGGCACCGGGCACCCGCGCCAGCCTGTCAGCGAGCAGGATGGCTTCCTCCTCGTCGTCATCTATGAGCAGGATCACTGGCGCGTCGGGCGGAAGACCGTCCTGCGGATCCGAGCGGCGGCGAACGAGACGGTCCAGCATGGTGGCGCTCAGCCGCCTTCCGCCAGTGGCAGCTCGACGGTCTCGGACCAATACCGGCGGACCTCATCCAGCACACGGACCATGCCCGCGTAAGAGGCCGGCTTCACGACGTAGGAGTTGGCGCCCAGGTCATAGACCTGCTCGATGTCCGCTTGCGCGCTCGACGTGGTGAAGACGACGATGGGCAGGCGCCGCAGAGCTGGATCCGATCGGATCACCTGCAGTGCCTCACGTCCATCCACGCGCGGCATATTGAGGTCCATGAGGATGATGCCGGGCCTGGGAGACAGTCGAGGATCGCTGTGGACGCCACGGTGATGAATATAGTCCAGCAGTTGCTCCCCGTCGCACACGAAGCGCAGATCGGCCACGATGCCGCCCTCCGCCAGAGCGTCGCGGGTCAGCATCTGATCATCTGGATCGTCCTCCGCGCAGAGGATGATCAGCGGCTCGATGGACGTGCTCATGCCGCTATCGCATGTGCGGCTGGTGTGGCCTGGCGCAGAGGCAGGATGACGGTGAAGGTGGCGCCCTCACCGGGCCGGCCACTGGCCGTTATGTCACCGGCGTGGCGCTCCACGATCTTGTGGCAGATGGCCAGGCCGACGCCCGTGCCCTCATAGGCCGTCCGGCCATGCAGGCGCTCGAAGGGCGCGAAGATGCGCTC